>NZ_LHVI01000037.1:0-59276 GCF_001269755.1 Pseudomonas sp. Q12-87
CGAAAGCTCCGGCTCGGTGAACTTCGTCACGCAAGACAACGCCCTGGCAGGCGGAGACAACCTGAGCGTCAAAATTGACGACGCCAAGGGCGGTAACTACGAAAAACTGGCTATCGACGAAAAACCGGCTGACACGTCGGTGACCGATACCCAGGACACCACTGGCCTCACTTTGACCGCGACCGACACGGTTACGGAAGGCGGCCAGATCACTTACACCGCAACACTGACTAACGCTGCTGGCTCGCCTGTCACCGTTACGTTGAGCAACGGCGCGGTCATCAACGTCGCTGCCGGCGCCACCACCGGCACCGTCACTGTCGACGCGCCAAAAGACGACGTCTACAAAGACGCCGGCAAGGTCGAAGTCAGCATTGATAAAACAACTGGCGGTAACTTCGAGAACCTCGTTCCGAGCACCACCCCAGCCGTCACCGACGTCACCGACACCATCGACACCAGCACTGTTTCGCTCTCAGCGACTTCGACCGTCGCTGAAGGCGGCACCGTGGTTTACACCGCTTCGGTCAACGCTCCAGTGACCGGCGCTCCGCTCGTTGTGACATTGAGCAACGGCCAAACCATCACCATCCCAGTCGGCGAAAGCTCCGGCTCGGTGAACTTCGTCACGCAGGACAACGCCCTCGCAGGCGGCGACCACCTGAGCGTCAAAATCGACGACGCCAAAGGTGGCAACTACGAAAAACTGGCCATCGACGGCAAGACCGCCGACACCTCGGTCACCGACACCCAAGACACCACCAGCCTGAACCTGAGCGCCACCGGCACGGTCGCCGAGGGTGGCCAGATCACCTACACCGCCACCCTGACCAACGCCGCCGGCTCGCCGGTCACCGTGACCTTGAGCAACGGCGCAGTCATCACTATTGACGCCGGCAAGACCACCGGCACGGTGAGCGTCGATGCACCAAAAGATGACGTCTACCTGGACTCCGGCAATGTCGCCGCAACCATCAAGACCGCCACCGGCGGCGGCTTCGAGAACCTCGTTCCGAACACCGCTGCGGCAGTTACCACCGTAACCGACACCGTCGACAACACCACCGTCAGCATCACCGGCAGCACATCGGTGACCGAAGGCCAGACCGCCACGTACACCGTCAGCCTGACCAACCCGGCGCAGACTGAAGTCACGCTCAAAATCGTCTACAGCGGCACCGCCGCAGACGGCACGGACTTCACCGGTGTCTACACCGTGAAAATCCCGGCCAACGCCACCAGCGCCACCTTCAACGTGGCGACGCTGGACGACAAGATCACCGAAGGCACCGAGAACATCGTGGTCAGGATCGACTCGGCCACGGGCGGCAACTTCGAGCACCTGGCAGTCAGCGGCACCAACGGCAGCGTCAGCACTTCGATCATCGACAACGACGCACCGCCGGCGCTCGACCTGGACGCCAACAACTCCAGCGGCAAGACCGGCGCCGATTACCAGGTGACCTTCACCGAAGGCACCACCGGACCGGGTGTGTCCATCGGCGACACGGACCTGAAAATCACCGACCCGGACAGCACGATGCTGACCGGCGCTACCATCGTGCTGACCAACCGTCAGCCCGGCGATGCGCTGAACCTGGGCAACAGCGTCAACGGCATCAGCATCAACGCCAACAGCACCGACGGCAAAGTCGTCCTGACACTGTCGGGCAACGCGACGCTGGCCGACTACATGCAGCAAATCAAGAACATCACCTTCATCAACACCAGTGAAGACCCGAGCACCGTACCGCGCATCATCACCGTGACGGTGACCGATGGCACCAGCTATTCCAACACCGCCACCACCACCGTGAACGTGGTCGGCGTCAACGATGCACCGGTGGCCACCGGCGGCGCGGTCACCGGCACCGAAGACACCGCGCTGGTTCTTGGCTGGTCGACTTTCGGCGTCAGCGACGTGGACAACTCCGCCGCCAGCCTGGGCGTAAAAATCACCGGGCTGCCGAGTGACGGCAAGCTGCAGTATCTGGACGGTGCAACCTGGAAGGACGTGGCCAACAACCAGACCTTCACCAAGGCTGACATCGACGCCGGCAAGCTGCGCTTCACCCCGGATGCCAACGAGTCCGGCGCCAATGGCAACCCGGCCGGCGTCGGCGATCAAAAGGCCGATTACGCACAGATCAGCTTCCAGCCAACCGATGGCCAGGCGCTGGGCAGTACCGGCACCGTGAAAATCGACATCACCCCGGTTGCCGATGCACCGAGCCTCAACGTCGCTGGCAACAACGTCACCTCCACCGGCCTGATCAAGGAAGTCTGGACCGGCCTTTCCGGCCTGGGCACCGATGGCAGCGGCGCGCCATCCGGCACGCTCAAGTCGGTGATCGATGCCGCCGGCGCGCCGAATAGCAGCACCAACGTGACCAACGTGCAGTCCGACAGCAACGTCAATCCTGGCACCGCATCGAAAACCTCGGGCCTGATTTTCCTCGAAGCCGGCAAGACCTACACCTTCAGTGGTGCCGGCGATGACAGCCTGTTGGTCACCATCGGAGGCAAGACTGCCGCGGCAACCACTTGGGGTGCGGGCGGCCAGTTGAACGGTTCGTTCACACCGACCACCAGCGGCTACTACACGCTGGACATCTACCACCACAACCAGACCGGCCCGGGCAGCTACGACGTGAACCTGTCGGTCAACGGCAGCACCCCGGTCGACCTGAGCAGCGCCGGCGTGCCGCTGTACACCGGCGTGACTGACTTGGCGAATGCCGGTGTGACCGTCTCCGACCTGCACGGTAGCAATGGCGAAGGCTACTACGACGGCTTCAAGCTCAACGAAGCCGCCGAAGGTACCAGCGTGCACCTGTCCAAGATCACCACCGGCCTGACCGACACCGACGGTTCGGAAAGCCTGAGCGTGAAGATCGGCGGCATTCCGGAAGGCAGCGTCCTGACCGACGGCGCCGGCCACACCGCGACCGTGGGCGCCAACGGCGAAGCCTTGGTCAGCGGCTGGAACCTGGGCAGCCTGACGCTGACGCCACCGACCTACTACAACGGCCAATTCAACCTGACCGTGACGTCCACCTCCACCGAAGCCCTCGGCGGCTCGGCCGTCAGCACAGCGCAGATCCCGGTCACTGTGTACCCGGCGACCTACAACACAATCACTGCCACCTCAGGCAATGACAACGTCACCGGCACCGATGGCAACGACATCGTGGTCGCTGACATCGGCGGGCTGACCGTGGTGCCGGGCGTCAACTACAACATCGCCTTCATGGTCGACAGCTCCGGCAGCATGAGTTCGTCGTCCATCACTGCGGCCAAGAACTCGTTGACCTCGGTGTTCGCCACCCTCAAGCAGAGCCTGGGCAGCAACTCCGGCACCGTGAACATCTTCCTGGCGGATTTCGACACGCAGGTGAACAAGAGCGTGTCGGTAAACCTCAACGACTCGAACGCGCTGACAATTCTGAAAAGCGTGCTCGATTCGATGGTTTCGGGCGGCAACACCAACTACGAAGACGTGTTCAAGACCACGGCGAACTTCTTCAATAGCACCCAGGCCCTGACCAACGCCGGCGCGAAGAACCTGACGTACTTCATCACCGACGGCCAGCCGAACCTTTACCAGTCCGGCGAACAGACCAACCCAACGTTGTACGGCAACGTTAAGCTCGATTCCGTATTGAGCGCGGCCAACTACACCGTGGGCAAGTTCTACACCCAGACGATCGACAGCACGCACAAATACACCATTTATGAAGACGGTGAGATGTACCTGTCGACCAAAAACGGCAAGAACTGGAATGACAGTTATGTCGGCACGGTGCATGCCGAGGGCAACGGTACGTTTGAACTCTCCTATACGGACGGTGGGTATTGGGACGCGGCAGCTGGCTCGACCGCCAGCTTCACCCTACTCAAAGGCCTGAGCAACGTCGAAGCCATCGGCCTGAACAACGGCGTGACGCTGAGCGATCTCTCGCCGTACGACTCCGATGGCAAACCACAGACCAACATCGATCCCAAGGACCTGGCCAACTCGATCATCGGTCACACCGAAGCCACCCTGCCGGGCGCCGACACGGTCAACGGCGGTGAAGGCAACGACATCCTGTTTGGCGATCTGGTGAGCTTCAACGGCGTTGCCGGCGAGGGCTACCAGGCCATTCAGGCCTTCGTCGCCCAACAGAGCGGCGTGGACGTGAGCAAGGTCACCACCAGCAACGTGCACCAGTACATCACCGAACACTACACCGCGTTCGATGTGTCCGGTGCCCACGATGGCAATGACACCCTGCTCGGCGGCGGCGGCAATGACATCATTTTCGGCCAGGGCGGTAACGACTCACTCGACGGCGGCAAGGGCAACGACATCCTCCTGGGTGGCACGGGTAATGACACGTTGATTGGCGGTCTGGGCAACGACACCCTGATCGGCGGCCTGGGCGGCGATACCTTTGTCTGGAAATCCGGTGACACCGGCAACGATGTGATCAAGGACTTCAAGGCCAGCGAGGGTGACCGGATCGACTTGCGGGATCTGTTGCAGGGCGAAACCGGGAGCACCATCGACCACTTCCTGAAAATCAGCACGGTCGATGGCGTGTCCTCCTTGCAAGTCAGCACCACTGGCCAGTTCAACGGGGCCAATGGTGCAGCGGCCACGCCGGACGTGACGATCAAGCTGGAAGGCAACAACTGGTCGAACGTCAACCTGAACTCGTTGATCGCCGGCAGTGACCCGACCATCAAGGTCGATCACAACAACAGCTGAGCCTGACACGAACCCGTGGCAAGGGAGCAAACTCCCTCGCTGCGGGATAAGTGTGCATACTCCCGCGCAGTTGGCCTATGCTGCCCAGCATGACGCCGCTTCATACATGAGGGATGCCCGATGTTTTATGTGCAACGCGATGCACAAGGCCTGCTGGTGCGCGTGGAAGCTGCCGCTTACGCCGAAGCCACCGAAACCCTGCCAGCCGACAACCACGAAATCCAGGATTGGTTCGCCAATCAAGCGGTAGAAAACAGCCTCAAGCAGCTCAAGCAGAGCGACCTGGAAATGATCCGGGTACTGGACGACCTGATCCAGGTGCTCACCACCAAAGGCGTAATCCGCGTCACCGACCTGCCACCGGCGGCCCAGGCCAAGCTGATGGACCGCAACCAGGCCCGGGAAGCGTTGGGCGGGTTGAGCCGGCTGATCGATGATGATGAGAAGGGGTTGATCTAGGCTGTACACAGCCTCCGTGGTGAAGGAGCTTGCTCCCGCTCGGCTGCGCAGCAGTCGCAAAACCAGGCAACGCGGTCTGCTTGAAGAACTGCTGGGGGCCTGCTGCGCAGGCCAGCGGGAGCAAGCTCCCTCGCCACGGGTCTTTGGTTGCCTGGGCTGCTCGCGATCGCGATCCTCAGTTCGTTACGGGCCTGTCAGCTCGGCGCTTGAACCTCCAGCCGATCCATCGCCCGCTCCACCAACAACTGCACCCCATCGGCCATCCGGCTGATCGCCAGGATCACACTGCGACGCGAGCCGTCGACATCGTCAGCCAGGTCGGCGGCGATGGCGCTGATGGACAGCAAGTCTTCGGAGGCGTTGGCCAGTAGGGTTTCGGTGTCGATGTCTGGGGAGACCATGAAGAGCTGGGCGGTTGGGGTTTTTCCCGGGGCTTCATCGGTTGGTTTGGGATTGAGGTAGTAGTCGAGGGCGCGCTCGGCGGCTTCGTCGAGTGTGTTGGAACTGTGTGAAGTGTGTTTGTTTCCGCTGTTGTCATTGGGAGCTCCTAAACGACTAGTAAGGAGCCTTTGCTACACAGCGAATCCAAAAATGAGATCGCTGAATGGCATGGGCCGTTTCGCCCTAAACAGATATTTCGGACTTGCACGTCCGTGTCACCGTTTTTTCGGTGACAAACCCAGACTAGCCACGAGGCAGATGCCGAACAAGTTCACTAAGTTCGCTACAACTCGAAGGAAATCTCCTAGGACCTTACTTTTAGAGGGGGGTGTATATCCGTTTCTGCGGTAACGGCCACTTAGGGTTCCGCCCTTACGGCGGCTCACTTTTGAGAAGCCTGCGCGGCCCGGCGAAAAGTAAGCAAAACGCTCTTGCCCCACCACTCGGCACCTCGCCTAGGCTCGGTGTGCCCTCACTCCGGCATTGCTCCGTGGGCCGCCGCGAAGGGCCATCCATGGCCCAGCGCGGCTATCCCGGCATCCATGCCGGGATGCCCACTGCGCAATGCCTGCGTTCGGCCAGCGTGGTTTAACGGGGCGCCCAAGATCAAAAGCCAGCGCGAGGCGGCCTGATAGCCGACCTGTTTCTTGGAGGGACCACGTTTCCCCTGTGGGAGCGGGCTTGCTCGCGAAAAGGCCGGCAAACCCAGCATCCATGTGACTGAACTACCGCTATCGCGAGCAGGCTCGTTCCCACATAGGTTTTTGGCCGTTTATAAGATCAGTGTTCACCGCCGGTCCCTGTGGGAGCCGAGCTTGCTCGCGATAGCGGTGGGTCTGCTTGTATCAATGCTGAATGTACCGCCGTCTTCGCGAGCAAGCCCGCTCCCACATGGTTTTTGGTCGTTTACAAGATCAGTGTCCACCGCCGATTACTGTGGGAGCCGAGCTTGCTCGCGATAGCGGTGGGTCTGCTTGTATCAATGCTGAATGTACCGCCGTCTTCGCGAGCAAGCCCGCTCCCACATGGTTTTTGGTCGTTTACAAGATCAGTGTCCACCGCCGATTACTGTGGGAGCCGAGCTTGCCCGCGATAGCGGTGGGTCTGCTTGCATCAATGCTGAATGTACCGCCGTCTTCGCGAGCAAGCCCGCTCCCACAGGGAAACGCGGTCCCCATCAAGAGCCAGGTCGGCTATAAGGCCGCCTCGCCGTGGACGTTGATCTCGGCGCCCCGTTAACCACGCTGGCCGAACGCAGGCATTGCGCAGTGGGCATCCCGGCATGGATGCCGGGATAGCTGCGCTGGGCCATGGATGGCCCTTCGCAGCGGGCCCACGGAGCAATGCCGGAGTGAGGGCACACCGAGCCTAGGCGAGGTGCCGAATGGTGGGGCATAAAGCGTTGCTTACTTTTGCGCTTCTCAAAAGTGAGCCGCCGTAAGGGCGGAACCATAAGTCGCCGTTACGAAAAGAACGGATATGTACTCGGTCAACAACATCCAGGCCGGCTACCAGGCCGCCTCGTCAACAAGCCTCACCCCCACCGCCTAGGCTCCCCAACCAACTGCCCCTGCACCCCAAACAACCCCATCTCCCGAATCACCGCCAACTCCCCCTCAGTCTCCACCCGCTCAGCAATCAAAGGCAGGTCAATACTGTGAGCAGCACGCTGGATCGCCTCGATAAACAAACGCTTATCGCTTTCCTGATCAATGGCGCGGATGTAACTGCCATCAATTTTCAAATAGGCCAGCCCCAGCCGAGACAAGTTGCCGATCATGCTGAAACGCCCACCAAAGCGCTGCAGGCTCAAGGAGAATCCAAGCTCGCGCAGACGACGGGTCAACTGCTCCAAAACCGCTTGCTCCGGCAGTTGTTCCTCGCCAATTTCCAAGGTCAGGCGCGGCCCAAGGTTGGAATGAGCACGCAGGATTTCGAAGATTTTGTTCAGCGCCTGCGGATCGGCCAAGGTCGCCGAGGACAGGTTGAGCGCGAGGGATTGGTCGTGCCCGACCATTTGCTTGAGCACCTGTTCAAGCATCAAGCGGTCCAGGCGCGCAGTCCAGCCGAAGCGCTCCAGCCAGGGCAGGAAGCGGCCGGCGGGAATGGTCTGGCCCTGATCGTCCAGCAGCCGCGACAGAACCTTGTAGTGCAGCACCACTTGGGTGTCCTGGGCGGCCACCACCGGTTGGAAGTACAGCTCGAATCGCTGATGACTCAAGGCCTGGTCGAGCAGCGTGTGCCAGGCATGGTGATCATCGCCAAAACTGGACACTGCGGCATGGTCCAGGCAGGCCCAGCTTGGCTCCCCCTGGCTTTCGGCCTGGGCCAGGGCCTGGTCGGCAAGCTGGAGCACCGATTGCGGCGAGTCGCCATGAACGAACGGTGCCAGTCCGATGGAAGCCACCGAGGCCACGTCGGTTGCGCCCGTGGCGTGCAGGCTCGCCAACGCGCTTTCAAGGTTCTGCGCCAGCTGCAGCGCTTCCTCGCGCACCAGGCCTGGCGCCAGTACGGCGAACTCGCCGCCACGGATGCGCGTCACCAGATTCTGGGTTTCGGGGTATCGGGCACTTTCACGCAGCAATTGCTCGCCGACCGCTTTGAGCAATTGATCGGTCCGCTGGCCGCCCAACCGCTGGTTCAGGCCGGCCAGGTCCTTGACCCGCAGCAACAGCAGATAACCGGAACTGGCCTGCTCCGTGTTGCTCACCCGGGCATTGAGTTGCATCTCGAAATAGCGTCGGTTGGCCAGGCCCGTGAGGTTGTCCTGGTAGGACTCGGCCCGCAGCTTCTCGCTGCGCTCGGCCTGCTCCTGGAACAATGCCTTGAGCTTTTCGACCATCTGGTTCATCGCCTGCACCACACGGCGCAGTTCCGGGGTGCGCGGCAGTTCCGGCAGGCTGAGGAACTCGCGTCGGGCGATGGCGTGGGACTGATGCACCATGTAGTCCAGCGGCTTGAGCTGGCGACGCAGCAGCAAGGCCCCCAGCACCGCGCTCACGGCGCCGCACAGCAGCAACCAGCCCAGGCTGCCCAATGCGCTCTGCCACAGCTTGGCGAGGGCGAACATCGGGTGGCTGACCACCTCCACCCGCGCTGCCTGCTCCCAACCGCGACTGACGATGGCATCGCCGCCGGCCGGTTCCAGGCCGATCAGCTTGACGAACCATTGCGGCACGGTGCCCGCGTCCGGCGTGCCCGTGCGCTCGACGAGGGTTTTGTCGGTGGCCACGTCCACCACGCGAATGCTCGCGTAGTAACCGCTGTCGAAGATCGAACTGACCATCAGTTCCACCATCGCCGGGTCGTCGATGTTCGGCGTCAGCGACAGCGCCAGCGCCGTGGCCGCGTCCTGGGCGTGGGAACGCAACTGGTTGACGTACTGGGCCCGCGAACTCTCCAGGCTGACCATGAAGCTGCCGCTGAAGGCAACCACCAGGAACAGACAGATAGCGATCAACAGCTGTTTGAACAAGGACATCTGAGCGCGCGCTCCTAGTTAGTCGTCTCGACCGGAAAACCTTCGGCCTGCATTTTTTTCAACACATCCTGCCACCGGGACAGGCGCTTGGTGTCACCCACTTTCTTGTTGCCCTTGGCACCCGGCAGCCACAACCCTTCGGCGTTGAAAGAGTAGACCGGCAGCAGGTCGGTTCGCTGGCTGGCCGGCTGGATGCCGTCGATCAGGCTGTCGAGCACCAGCGGCATCGCCTCGGGCGTGGCGTAATAGGTCAGCACCATGTGCGCACGGTTCTGTCGCAGGGCCTTGACGTAGGTGATGCGCAGCTTGTCACTGGAGACCCCGAGATGACGCAGGCTGAAGTACTTGGCGATGGCGTAATCCTCGCAATCGCCGGCGCCCTTCCACAGGGCCTGGATCGGCGTTTCCCAGTAGTCGACCTCATGCCACAGGTCGATGTCTTCCACGTAGCGCACCTGCTTGTTGAAGAACAGGTTCACCACCTTGAGCTGCTCCAGCTCCGGCGTCTGCTTCTGGGTCGCCAACAAGTGCTGCCAGGCGTCGATCCGCTGTTGCCCTTCGCCCAGCGGGCCATATAACGCCTGCGCCCGCCGGCTGATCTGCGTAAAGTCCCAATCCGCCCGCAACCCGCCCAGCATGAGGCCGGCCAGCAACAATGCCGAACACAGCCAGCGCAAGGACCTGGAAACGGGGAAAGGTGCAGCCAAGGGAATACGTCCGAAAGAGGCCGTTGGAAATTCGTTGGATGGTGAAGCCTGGGCAGGCAAAAAACAATGGCAAGGTGCAATCACCCTAGGCACGCTAAACTTTAGTTCAGCCCCAGGGCCGCGAGACTTTGACGGCGAGATAATCTGTAACTAATGTTCGCCTGGATCCAATTCGTTACTACCAGTCAGGATGCGCTGTCGTGACAAAGAAGCCCTCACCGTTAAGCACTATCCCGGTCAACGGGCCGATTCCCGCAGCCCAGGCACGCGCGATCATCGAAGAATCCCTGCGCGCGGCCATTCTCGACGGACGCCTGCCCTGCGGCACCGCCCTGCGCCAGCAGGAAATCGCGGATCTGTTCGGCGTCAGTCGCATGCCGGTGCGCGAAGCATTGCGCCAGCTTGAGGCGCAGTCATTGCTTAATGTGGTCCAGCACAAGGGTGCCGTGGTTGCCCCGCTGATCACCAGCAATGCGCTCGAGACCTATGCCCTGCGGTCGGTACTGGAAACCTTCGCCTTGCGCCTGTCCATCCCGCTACTCGATGACAACGACCTGGCAATGGCTGCCGGGTATATCGAACAGCTGGAAACAGAAACCAACCATGCCGAGATCGGTAAGCTCAACCGGCTGTACCACATGTCGCTTTATCACAAGGCGCCCAATGGCAAACTGCTGGACCTGATCGAACGCGAGCTCAACGAAGAGGAGCGCTTCTTGCGCTTCCATCTGTCGTCCATGGGCTTGGGCAAGTTGAGCCAGGACGACCATCGTGCACTGCTCGACGCCGCACGAGCGAAAGACATCGATACAGCGGTTGTCTTGCTCGAGCGTCATTTGGAAAAAGCCTCCGTCACCATGCGCCGCTATCTGGAACAGCAGTCGCATCAGTGATCCGACGCCGGCCGCCCGGCCGGCGTAAAACCTTCTTACATATCCTTCCTGGCCGCTTCTCGCCGACCCGGCGCGGCCAAGCAGCCGCTGCGACTCGCCGCCACAATCAGTTCAATGGCACTGCCATCGATTTGGGCTCACTCTTGCGTTTATCGATTCAAAAACAGACCTGAAGAAGTCAGCGCCGAGCTGCACAGCCCGGCGAATCGAAGCCAATAAGCAGGAGCTTGCGCACCGGCGGGATGATCGGACGTCCGACCGATCTCTCACCCATAAAAACATCCACACCCTAACTCCCCGTCCCTTGAAGTGCTCCGAGTGAGGCATTCACTCGAACTATTCGATTCTGATATCACCCAGTCGGAAGGAGCCTCTTCGCCTGAATAAAACTTATATTAAAAGTTTTAAAGAACCTCTTCGCGCCCAATAAAAGCCGCACTTTAAATAATTAAAAAATGACTTGCCGCTTAGTTGCCAGGTGTATTAGTTTTTTATTCGTCGAGTGGTTATCGACCGCTTATTACTTCCGTAGACCCACCAAAATTCGGCACTTCGCGCCGAAAAGTGGGTACTTATAAGCGCATCTTAGAGTGACTTTGTACTTCATGGATTCCGGTTCAGGCGCCCGCTCGCCTTCCTAAAAAAGCGGGCAACTAGCCGGGCACAACATCATTGATGAGGACGTTCCAATGCAGCCAACCAAAGAACAACTATTTCTGAAGAAACATGAACTTGGCCACCATCCGGTTTTTTCCGAAATTACATCAATTGATCTGTTACGCCGGTTTATGGAAAGCCATGTCTTTGCCGTCTGGGACTTCATGTCCCTGACCAAGCGGCTGCAACGCGAGCTCACTTGTGTCCACCTGCCCTGGCTGCCACCGGCCGATCCGCACGCGGCACGCTTGATCAATGAAATCGTCCTGGGCGAAGAGTCGGACGATCGTCCCGGAGCCGGTTATTGCAGCCATTTCGAACTGTACCTGGACGCCATGCGCGAGGTCGGTGCGGATACCCGCGCCATCGAGCAATTCATCACCCTGCAACAGGAAGGCGTCAGCCCCGAAACGGCACTGGAAAGCGTCGAGGTGGAACCGGCGGCGGCGCGCTTCGTTCGCCAGACCCTGCACACCGCCCTGCACGCCCCGGCCCACAGCGTGGCTGCGGCGTTCGTACACGGTCGCGAGAGCGTCATCCCGCAGATGTTTCAACGCATGCTGGACGCCTGGGGCATTGGCCTGGATCAGGCTCCGACCTTTCGCTACTACCTGCAGCGGCACATCGAAGTCGATTCCGAAGACCACGGTCCCGCCGCGGAAAAACTGCTGGCCCGGCTGATCGACGGCGACCCGCAGCGCGAAACCGAGGTGCTGGCCGCCGCCCTCGCCGCCGTCCACAGCCGCGCGGCCCTGTGGGACGGCTTGCGCGAGAGCATGGCGCAGCCGGTTGCGCAGGTGATGCCATGAACGCCATCCACTACCAGTCTTTCGCCGATGCCTGGGAAAGTCGCGCCACCATCCGCACCCGGCCACGGCGCCGGGTCGAAAACGACGACAAGCTGATCTTCCCCATGAGCCGCCAGCCGTTGGTGCACAGCCAGACCTTTCTCAGCCATTGCCCACAACTGCGCGATTTCGTGTTGGTGCAGAGCCTCTACAAGTTCATCAACGACGTGGTGATCTTCGAGACCGAACTGGTGGACCACACCGCTCGGCGCATCGCCAAGAACCGCTTCGGCATCGAGTTCCCGTTCGCCTGCCGCTACGACGCGATGACCGTGGTGGTGGATGAGGACTACCACGCCCTGGTGGCAATGGACTTCATGCAGCAGACCATCGACATGACCGGCATCGAGCCGATCCCGTTGCCGGCGCAAATCGAACTCAGCCGCGCGATACCGGCCACCTTGGCCCAGGCACCGACACATTTGCTCAGCGCCGTGGAGCTGATCTGCATCGCCATTGCCGAAAACACCGTGACCAACGAAGTGGCCGCCTTCGCCCGGGACGACTCGGTCAAGGCCTCGATCAAGGGGCTGATGGCCGACCACTTGCTGGACGAGGGACGGCATTCCGGTTTCTGGACGCGGCTGGTGCAGATCTACTGGCGCACCGCACCCGAGGAAGACCAGGAAACCATCGCCCGACTGATGCCCGGATTCATCGCCCAGTACCTGGCCAGCGACCTGCAGCAGGCGTTCGATTTCGAGCTGATCGCGCACCTGCCCGTCGACGAACCGGTGCGCCAGTCGCTGCGCGAAGACGCCAATGCGCTGGCCTACCCCATCAATCGTTTCCACCCGTTGGTGGGCAATATCACGCGTTTCTTTCGCAGCAGCTCAATGCTTGCGTCCCCCTGCGTGCGCGATGCCCTCGCCGATTACCTGACCCCATGAGGACCTTGCGATGAGACGCCTCGAAATTGCAGTGCCTGGCACCAGCCAGGCAATGGTCGAACTGGCCCGGGAACTGGAACTGCACGGCCATGGAGTCGTGAACTTTCAGTCGCCGGCCGATCACCCGGCGGTCGACTTGTTGATCGATGACGGTACGACGCCATGGGCCATTGACGCCCACACACGCCTACAGATTCGCGTGACGCTGCGCCCGGTGCCCGGTGAGGCACTGCCGCAACCGGTGCTGTTTTTTCACGACGGCCCACAGCGGCTCCTGGCCCGGGAGGTTATCCCCCAGCAAAGCTGCGGTAACGGCCAATCCTTGCGCCTGCGAACACTGGCGGCGGTGGTGGAGATCGGCGCGCGGATGGTCAGCGAGCTGTCACGGGATGAACACTGTTTCGAAAATTGGCCTTCGCCACCGGCCAATCTCATCGAACAGCCGCTGCTCGGGCTCGACGTGCTGGAGCCGCTGGCCTTTGCACACCGTTTCAATCGGCCACCGGTGCCCTGGCTCCTGGCCGCTGCCGAAGTGCCGGTCATGCACAGCATCGAACAGCGCATGCTGGATGACGCTGCGCAACCGGCCCTGTGGGTGGATGGGCAACTGACCGACTACAAAGCCTTGCGCAACCTGACCCTGAGGTTGCAACAAGCAATGCTGGAAAAACTCCAGGATGCAAGCGGCCGCCCAACGGTGATCGGCGTATGCCTGCCCAAATCCGCGCAGCTGTATGCGGCGATCCTGGCAGTGCTGGGCTGCGGCGCGGTGTACCTGCCGCTGGACCCGCAGCATCCGGCGCAACGTCGGCGTTTCATCCTCGAAAATGCCCAGGCCGACCTGCTGCTGCACGACGGCGACAGCGACCTCGGCGACCTTCTGTTGCCGAGCGTGAATGTGCATCGGCTGCCGCCGTCCAAGCCGGGCATTCCAGTCTCGTTGATCCGCCGCGTGCTGGACATCGACGAACCGGCCGTGGCGATCTACACCTCCGGCACCACCGGCCAGCCCAAGGGCGTATTGCTCAGCCATCGCAACCTCAGCCATTTCTGCGCCTGGTATGGCGACTACGTTGGCTTACAGCGCGACAGCCGGGCGTTGCAGTTTTCCACCATCAACTTTGACGCATCACTGCTGGACGTCCTGCCGACCTTCATTCATGGCGCCCTGCTGGTGGTGCCCAGCGAAGACCAGCGCCGCGATCCACAGCAATTGGTGGCGTTGATTCGCGAACAAAAGGTCACGCACGCCTTCCTGCCGCCCGCCCTGCTGAGCGTGATGCCGTTGGATACGCCGTTGGGCCTGGCGCACCTGATCACCGGCGGAGACGTCTGCGAGCCCTTCGTGATCGAACAGCTCGCGCCACAATGCCGGTTCCATAACATCTACGGCCCGACCGAAACCACGGTGCTGGCGACCACTCGGCTGTTCGGCGTCGGCGACAGCAATCGCAACCTCGGCGTCCCCATCACCAATGGCCAAGTGTTGATTCTGGATGAACAACAGCAACCGGTGCCCCAAGGCGCGCCCGGCGAGTTATACATCGCTGGGCCGGGGGTTGGCCTGGGCTATCTGAACGATCCGGCGCTGACCGCCAGCCGCTACCTCAACCTGACGTTGCCCACCGGGCAAACGCTGCGCGTCTATCGCACCGGTGATATCGGCCAGTGGACCGACAGCGGCATCGAGCTGAGCGGACGGCGTGATAACCAAGTGAAAATCCGCGGCTTCCGGGTCGAGCCGGAGGAAATCGAACATTGCCTGCGCGAAAGCCAGTTGTTTCGCCAGGTGGCGGTGGGTGTCGATGAGCGGCGGCGGATCCTGGCGTTCCTGGTTCATCCCGAGCAAGACCTGCCCGGCGCCGCGCTCCAGGCGTTGCGCGAGCACGTGCAGAACACGTTGCCCAGCTACATGCACCCGGTGGCCTACGTCGAGTTGCCCGCGCTGCCCTACACCAGTAACGGCAAGGTGGATCGTCGGGCGTTGCTGGCAACGGCGGTGCAGGTCCACATCGGCAGCCAGCGACGCCAGCCGCAAAACGCTCTGGAAACACAGCTGCAGCAACTGTGGGCCGAACTGCTGGAACTGCCAGTCGAAGACATCGCCACCGACGAAAGCTTCTTCAACCTGGGCGGGCATTCGATCCTGCTGTCGCGACTGCTGTTGAGCATTCGCCAGACGTTCGGTCGCAGCCTGTCGATCAATCGCTTCATTGAAGCGCCCACCTTGATCACCCTGGCGAAGTTGCTGGGCGATCCGGAGCAAGACAGTGCCCCAACCCTCAGTCCCCAGGCCTTCATCGATGCCGAGGCCGAACTCAACCTCGAGCCGTTGCCCATCAGCCAGTGCGGCGATGTGCACAAGGTAGTCGTGACGGGCGCCAACAGTTTTCTTGGGGTGCACATCGTCGAAGCCTTGCTGGCCTGGGGCGCCACCGAAGTCGCCTGCCTGGTGCGCGCCAGCGCCGGGCAGAGCGCGGCCGAGCGTTTCTCCCAGGCCCTCCAGGACAATCACCTGACCCACCTGGACCTGGACCGCGTCAGCGTTTACGCCGCCGACATCACCCAACACCAATTGGGCTTGCCGGACGAGGTCTACGCCCGCATCGACAGCACCTTCGGCGCGCTGGTGCACAACGCGGCCCACGTCAACCATGTGCTCGACTACGAGTCCCTGGCGCGGGACAACGTCGAGCCGATCTTCGAGTGCCTGCGCCTGTGCGAGGGGCGCAGCAAGAAGATTTTCAATTTCGTTTCCACGCTTTCCGCCTCCAGCGCCATGGACGCCGCTGGCCAGGTGCTGGAACAGCCCGCCGCGCCGACACCGCCGATCTACATCAAGAACGGCTACAACCTGTCCAAATGGGTCGGCGAACGGATCTTGCAACGGGCCCGGGATCGTGGGGTGTGGGTCAATCTGTTTCGCCCGGGCAACATCAGCTTCAACAGCCTGACCGGGGTCTGCCAGCCCCATAAGAATCGTCTGATGCTGATGCTCAAAGGCTCGATCCAGCTCGGCCAGGTGCCGGAACTGTCGCTCAATTTCGACCTGATGCCGGTGGACTTTCTGGCTCGCTTCATCGCCTTCCACGCCAGCCGTTACCAGCCGACGCAAGCGGTGTTCAACCTGCATAACCCCCAGCCGTTGAGCTGGGACGCTTACGTGGCGTCGTTTCGCGACAGCGGCCGGGAGTTTTCCCTGGTCAGTATCGCCGAGTGGCAGCGGCAATTGGCCCGGGTCGATGCCGACAATGCGCTGTTTGGCGTGCTGGGTTTCTACCTCAACGGCTTCGAGGAAGACATTGGCGACATCTCGCTGATCAGCCACGACAACGCCCGCGCCGGCGTGCGGCAAATGGGCGCCAGTTACCCGGAAAAATCCCCGGCCCTGCTACGCCGCGGCGCCGACTACCTCAAAGCCATCGACTTCATTTGAACCAACTCAACCCCAAGCAAGGAGCAAGACCATGAGTGCTTTTCAACCCGACACCCTGATCAAAAATCCCCACGCCTGCCAAGTCGAAACCTCGGTGGAAGTAGCCGCCGACGCGGCAAGCGTCTGGGACGTGGTGGGAAACTTTGGCCGATTCGATCGATTCATTCCGGCGCTTGAGCACATCGAAATGACGGGGGATGGGGTGAGGTCCCTGCGCAAGAAATTCTTCCGTGACGGCCAGAACCTGGTGGTGGAACAGCTCAACAGCCGGGACGACCAAGCCATGCATATGACCTGGACACTGATCTACAACACCCTGGGCATCGACAACCTGTGGGCGGCCATGCGCGTCGAACCCCTGGCGGACAACCGCTGCCGCGCCACCTGGACCATCATCGCCGACCACACCGATGCCCACACACCCTCGGGCTTCAGGGATTTCCTCCAGGGCTTCGCCGATGAAGCAATGGCGAATGTGCAAGTGATGTTCGCTTAAGGCATAGCCCATCCACGGTGTGGGAGCGGGCTTGCTCGCGAAAGCGGTGGTCCTGTGCCGGTGATGTTGGCTGGGCTGACGCCATCGCGAGCAAGCTCGCTCCCCACAATGGTTCCTGGGTGGGCCCGAGATCCAGGGTCACCGCCAATCCCCTGTGGGGGCGAGCTTGCTCGCGATGGCGGTGGGTCGGTTGGCGGCTGGGCGTCAGATTTTGAAGCTGTCTACCAGTTGCTTCAGCCGGTTGGCCTGTTGCGACAAGGCATCGCAGTCCTTCAGGGTTTCATTGAGGTTGGCCACGCTTTGCTGGTTCAGCAGGTTGATGTGGCTGACGTCCATGTTGAGGGTTTCCACCACGGCGGTCTGTTCTTCGGTTGCGGCAGCCACCGACTGGTTCATGCCGTCGATCTCGCCGATGCGCTGGGTCACGCTGACCAATCGCAAGCCGGCCTGGTTGGCGACTTCCACGCTTTCTTCGCTGGAGGTCTGGCTGGCGTTCATCGTGGTCACCGCTTCACGGGAGCCGACCTGGAGCGAGGTAATCATCTTGTGGATTTCTTCCGCCGATTCCTGGGTGCGATGCGCCAGGTTGCGCACTTCATCGGCCACCACCGCAAAACCGCGTCCTGCTTCCCCAGCACGGGCCGCTTCGATGGCCGCGTTGAGGGCCAGCAGGTTGGTTTGCTGGGAGATGCCCTTGATCACATCCAGAATGTGCCCGATGTTATCGGTGCTGGCATTCAGGGTTTCGATCTGAGTGCACGAAAGACTGATTTTCTGCGACAACTCGGTCATGGCCTGGATGGTTTTTTCCACCACCTGGCGACCATCATCGGCCTGCTCGCTGGCGCCGCTGGCATGTTGCGAAGCATCGGCGGCATTGCGGGCGATTTCCTGGGTAGCAGCGCCCAATTGGTTGATCGCCGCGGCGACGCTGTTGGTGCGAGCACTCTGTTCATCGGAGCCAACCAGCGAAGCGTTGGACGAGCTCATCACCCGCTGCGAAAGGTCATGCACTTGGCGGGTAGCGGAAGACACTTCCGAAATCGACGCGTGAATCCGCTCTACGAACTGGTTGAACGAACCACCCAACACAGCGAACTCGTCCTTGCCCTGCACGACCAGGCGACGGGTCAGGTCGCCTTCACCTTGGGCAATGTCCTGCATGGCACGGCCCATGGTGGTCAACGGACGCATCAGCACTTGGATCAACAAGCTCAGCAGCAACGCAATGGCGGCGACCGCGACAAACATGGCAATCAGCGCAGACGTGCGGAACTGGCTCAGCGGCGCGTAGGCCTTGTCCTTGTCGATCGACAGGCCGATGTGCCACTCAGCGTTCGGCAAGCCAGTGACCGGGGTGAAGGAAAGAATGCGGTCCTGCCCGTTCAGCTCGACCTCCTGGATGCCTTTGCCAATGCGTACCGGCGTTCCAGGATAGATGTCCTTGAGGTTTTTCATCACTTGGTCTTTGTCCGGGCTGACAATCACCTGACCGTCGCCGCTGACCAGGAACGCATGGCCAATACCACCGAAGTCCACGGAGTTGATGATTTTCACCAGGGTCTCCAGGCTCAGGTCACCGCCCACCACACCCAGCAATTCCCCGTTGTGCTTCACCGGCAGGGCGATGGTCACGACCAGGCCACCGACTGCTGCCGAGTAAGGCGGGGTCAGCATGGTTTTATCGGCACTGACCGCCTGCTTGTACCAAGGACGCTGGCGTGGGTCATAGCCGTCGGGCATTTTCGCGTCAGGGCGCTGAGTGAAGACCCCATTGGCCTGGCCCACGTAAGTGAACTGGAAATTCGACGTCAACGCCGGCTGGTCGACCAGCCCCGGCAGATCGGCACCGGAGCCCTGGTGCGCGATGTTCTGCGCAAGGTTTTCCAGCACCAATATCCGGCCACTCATCCAGTTCTGGACGCTACTGGCCGTCAGGTCGCCGGACTGTTCAATCGACGACTCGAGGCTGCGAGCAATGGTGTTGCGCTGCAGGTAGTCGTTGTAGAGCGTAAACAAGGCGAAAGCCAAAACCACCACACCAGAGGCGGCCAGAAGGATTTTATGACTGAATTTTAGATTCATCGACGGGACTTCTTATGCAGGGAGTGGGGGTGCATTCCGGTTGCAACATTCCATGTAGCAGCGCGGGCGAGACGCGAGGTCTGCTCCACTTTGGTGCACGCTTACCACTCTGTCGGCCAGTCCCCAAAAAAAATGAGCATTTTGTAGGACAAGTCGACGAGGGGTCCCCCAGCAGCTTTCTCAACCCCTTACCGTATCCCCCCTATCGCGCACCCTCTCTTCTTGGCGCACGAACCGATTCGCCCGGGCAAAGGTGCCAAAATCATTGAACCGCACGCCCATCTCCCGCATCACTTTGTGCGCCACCGGCACCGTCAATTGGCGAATATAGAACGGCTCCTTCACCACGAAATGATGAATCCCGTGGCTGCTGCCGAAGTTGAAGCAGAACGCCTGCAACGGCCACAACCACCAAGGGTTGAGCACCTGGGTTTGCTGGATGACATTGCCCGGCTCGATGTCGCCGTAGTAATGCATGTTCGAGCTGATGAAGTGCAGGCAAAAGGTGCGTAAAACATTCGGCCCGATGATCACCACCGCCGCGATATCGATCATCTGCATCATGGACAGCGTGCTCGCCGACCAGTCGATCGACGTACCCAGTAGGCTCGCGACGCCGTTCGCCCCGTGGAAACCGAGGAACACATACCAGGCGCCCCAATGCAGCAGCGCCAGCGGGAAGTACACCTTCAGCGTGCGCTTGAGGATGCTGCGCTTGTGGGCCCAGGTCTTGGCCCGCAACAGGCGAATGAACGCGGACATGACGTTGTCGCCGACCATCAGCAACCGCGCCGGCCCCCAGGGTTCGCCGTTGGTGATGGCTCGCTCCTCCATGTCGGCTTCGCTGCCGGACACCTTGTGATGGTTGAGGTGCAAATGGCGACGGATCCACGGATTGATGGTGCTCGGCCGCGCCAGCCAGACCAGGCCCATCATCAGGTTGTGGGGCAGGCGTTGCTTGCGAAAATACATACTGTGGATCAGGTCGTGTTCCAGCTCGTGGGTCAGGGACGCGAAAAAAGCGTTGAGCAGCAGGCACGCCCACCCGGGCATGTCACCGTTGATATACAGCCATGCCGAACCGAACATCCCGGCCAGGGCGAACGCCAGGATGCCCGCGCCCAGCGCATCCTGGTGGCGCAAGATCGGATAGCGCTGGCGCAGTTCTTCGCCTTGCGCCAATACCACTTGGCGAATATGGGCGGATCGCTGTTGTGCATTCAATCGCTCGGGGCTTGCGCAAGTGCCGTGCATGGCTTACATCCTCTGTTAGAGATGTGCTCATCCTGCCGGGCGTTGTCCCATGGGGTGGTAGCCGTAAACGCCAACCTGTTGACCGCAAGCGCCAATCGTCATGACTGAACCGACTTCCCTCGCCAGCTGGACCCGCGCCCTGCGCAAACAGCTCGATGCGCTGGGCCTGGACAGCCATGCCCTGTGCGTCGAGGCCGGCCTCGATCCGCAGTGGATGGACGACCCGAACGCCCGCTACCCGCTGTCGGCCACCACGCGCCTGTGGACATTGGCGGTGCAGGCCAGTGGCGATGCGGCTATCGGCTTGCGGGTGTCGCGCTTCGTCAGCCCCACCACCTTTCACGCGCTGGGTTATGCCTTGGTCGCCAGCGGCAGCCTTCGCGAAGTGTTCGAACGCATCGTGCGTTACCACCCGGTGGTCAGCGATGCGCTGACGCTGCAACTGAGCCGCGGCGAAGATCGCTACCGCTTCAGCCTGGATGTACCTGTGGGCCGTCCGGCGCCGGCCTTCGAAGCCATCGATGCATTCGCGGCAATTTACGTGCGCACCTGTCGCAACCGGCTGGGTCGCGACTACGCACCGCTGGCCGTATACCTGCGACGCCCGGAACCGTCTGACCCAAGCCCCTGGCACAAAGTGTTCCGCTCGCCGGTGTATTTCAGCGCCGGGCAGGACTGCCTGGAGTTTGACCTCACGGATTTCGACAGTCACTTGGACGACGCCAACCCGGAGCTGGCCGAACACAACGAAACGGTGCTCAAGCGCACCCTCGCGCAGCTCCAACCGCTGACATGGGAGCGCAAGGTACGAGCCGCCATCGAGGCTCAACTGCCCGAAGGCGAACCCAGCGCCGAGCGCATCGCCCAAGCCATGCACCTGAGCCTGCGCAGCCTGCAGCGGCACCTCGCCGACGAAGGCTGCCGCTTCGACGCGCTGCTCAATGAATGCCGGGAAAACCTCGCGCTGCTGCACCTGCGTGACCCGCAATGCTCGCTGAGCGAAGTCAGTTATCTACTGGGGTTTGCCGATACCAGCAGCTTCAGCCGCGCATTCAAGCGCTGGACCGGAATGACCCCGGGGCAGTTTCGGGATGGGTTGGGTTAAGGACCTGCGGCGGCTATGCGGGCCTCTTCGCGAGCAAGCTCGCTCCCACATTGGGAGCGGTGTGACCGCGCTATCTGCGGCAACACTCGCTCCCACAGGGTTCAGGTCGGTTTCAGATTGTGGTCAAGGTTCGCAGCCGCTCGATATCCAGGATTTCGATCTCGCCATAACCAAGGTGGAGAATGCCCTGGGCCTGCAGCTCCTTGAGGATCTGGTTGGTGGTCTGGCGCGACAGCGAGAGCATCAGCGCCAGCTGCTCCTGGGGCAGTTGCAAGCTGCGGCGTGCCGGTTCGATTTCGCCGTAGCCTTCGGCGATCTGGAGCAAGCGGTGGGCCACGCGTGCCGGGGCGGGCATCAGGCTCAGGTGTTCGAGGTTGATGAAGGTCAGGCGCAGTTTTTGGCTCATGAGCAACGCAAGATGCCGCCAGTAAAGCGGTTGTTCTTCCAGCAATGTCAGCAACGGCAGCTGTGGCACGTGCAGCAGCGTACATTGGCCCACCGCCACCGCATCGTGGGTACGCGGCTGGCCATCGAACAGGCAAATTTCGCCGAACCAGTGGGGAGCTTCCACCACGCTCAGCAGCGCCTCCTTGCCCTGTTCGTTCACCGAACCGACTCGTACCGCGCCTTCCAGCACGGCGTACATGCCGCAGGGAGGGTCGCCGCGCTGGAACAGCCGATGACCCGGCGGCAGGCGGCGCACCCGCGCCATCGCCAGCAGACTATTCTGTAACTCAACAGGCAAATGGCTGTACCAGTGGCCGGCCGTCAGGTGCGAGTGCCAGGGATGCGCATTCATGGAAACTCCGGGACAAATGTCGGCTAGCTGACAGAACACCGTGTAGAACCTGGGCATCATGCAGGCATCACCTCAGGAGGAACAACAATGAAAAGCCTCGTCGATCATCTCAGTCAATACGCCGCGTACCACCGTGATCCACGCAATATCGCCAGCCATTTCATCGGCATTCCGCTGATCTTCGTCGCTGTCGCCGTACTGCTCTCACGGCCGGGCTGGCCGGTGGGCGCGCTCCTGGTGTCGCCAGCGCTGCTGGTCGCCGTGGCCAGTGCCTGGTTCTATCTGCGCCTGGAAGTGCGCCTGGGTGTGCTGATGACGGTACTGCTGGGCCTGGCGGTCTGGCTGGGCCAGACACTGGCGGCGCAAAGCACGGCGGTTTGGCTGGGCAGTGGCCTGGGCATGTTTGTGGTGGGTTGGGTGATCCAGTTTGTCGGTCACTATTACGAAGGTCGCAAACCGGCGTTCGTCGATGACCTTACCGGCCTGATCGTCGGGCCGCTGTTTGTGGTGGTCGAGGCGGGGTTTCTGTTGGGGCTTCGCGGCGAACTCAAGCGCGTCATTGAAGAACGCGCGGGACCGGTGGCCCTGCGCAACCAACGCTCGGCGGCCTGAACACAACGCAACGCCAGCAGCCCCCTCTGTGGGGGCCTAGGCGACCGGAAAGATCAGGTTTAACCCCAATCTCCTGTGGGAGCGAGCTTGCTCGCGATGCTTTTACAGGTTGGAAACCTTCTGCCAGACCTTCGGCTTGAAGAACAACGTCTCGCCCTTCGCCAGGCCCACCAGGCTGTCGTGATCCTTGACCACTTCAGCTTCGATCAGCTCGCTCTGGCCTTCTACCTTCAGGGTCACCCGAGTGGTGGCGCCCAGCGGACGAATGTCCCGCACTTCGGCAGCGTGGTGATCTTCCAGCTCCGAACGTGACAGTGAAACTTCATGGGGGCGGAACAGCACGTGCCGATCCTCGCCCAAGTGCAGGCGGTTCGAGTCGCCGAGGAAGTGATAGACAAAATCGCTGGCCGGGTTCTCGTAAACGTCGCCCGGAGAGCCGATCTGCTCGATCACGCCTTTGTTCATCACCACGATCCGGTCGGCGACTTCCATGGCTTCTTCCTGGTCGTGGGTCACGAACACCGACGTCAGGTTGATGTCTTCGTGCAGCCGCGCCAGCCAGCGGCGCAGTTCCTTGCGAACCTTGGCGTCGAGGGCGCCGAAGGGTTCGTCGAGCAGCAGTACCTTGGGCTCTACCGCCAGTGCGCGAGCCAGGGCGATACGCTGGCGCTGGCCGCCGGACAACTGCTCCGGGTAACGGTCGGCGAGCCAATCCAGTTGCACCATGTTCAGCAGTTCGTGAACCTTGGTCGCGATCTGGCTTTCGTTCGGGCGCTGGTTCTTGGGCTTCATGCGCAAGCCGAAGGCGACGTTGTCGAACACCGTCATATGGCGGAACAAGGCGTAGTGCTGGAACACAAAACCTACGTTGCGATCGCGCACGTCGTGGCCGGACACGTCCTCGCCGTGGAACACGATGTTGCCCTGGTCCGGGGTTTCGAGGCCGGCGATGATCCGCAGCAAGGTGGTCTTGCCGCAGCCCGACGGGCCCAGCAGCGCCACCAGCTCGCCGCTCTGGATGTCCAGGCTGATGTCGTCCAGGGCCCTGAAGGCATTGAAATTCTTACTGACGTTACGGACTTCGATCGACATGACTTATTCCTCCGCGGCGCTGGCGCGCAGGCGGTTGATTCGGTTTTCGCTCCACTGCTTGAGCAGCAGGATGAAGAGCGCCAGGATCAGCAACAGGCTCGCCACGGCGAACGCGGCCACGTGGTTGTATTCGTTGTAGAGGATCTCGACGTGCAGCGGCAGAGTGTTGGTGACTCCGCGGATGTGCCCGGACACCACCGACACGGCGCCGAACTCACCCATGGCCCGGGCGGTACACAGCACCACACCGTAGATCAGGCCCCACTTGATGTTCGGCACGGTGACATGCCAGAACATCTGCCAGCCATTGGCGCCCAACAGGCGCGCCGCCTCTTCTTCCTGGGTACCCTGCTCCTGCATCAGCGGGATCAGTTCCCGGGCCACGAACGGCACAGTCACGAAAATCGTCGCCAGGACGATGCCCGGCAGCGCAAACACAATCTGGATGTCGTGATCCGACAGCCACGGCCCGAACAGGCCCTGGGCGCCAAACATCAGCACGTAGACCAGGCCGGCAATGACCGGCGACACCGAGAACGGCAGGTCGATCAGCGTTACCAGCATGCTCTTGCCACGGAATGAATACTTGCTCACGCACCACGCGGCGCTGACACCGAACACCAGGTTCAACGGCACCGAGATCAGCACGGCGATCACCGTGAGCTTGAGCGCCGACAGGGCGTCGGGTTCGAAGATCGCAGTGAAGAATGCGCCCAGCCCGGACTTCAGCCCCTGGGACACCACGATGAACAGCGGCAACAGCAAAAACAACGCAAAAACCAGCCAGCCGAGGCCGATCAGCACGCGCCGCGACGTCGCACTGCCACGGCGGGCGGCGTTGCTGGCGGAGGCTGCGGAAATAGACGATTGGGACATGTTCGCGCCTCCTTATGGGGTTTCGATGCGCCGCTGCAGCAAGTTGATCAGCAGCAACAGGACGAAGGAAACCACCAGCATCAGCACGCCAATGGAAGTGGCGCCGGTGTAATCGTATTGGTCGAGCTTGACCATGATCAGCAGCGGCAGGATTTCGGTTTTCATCGGCATGTTGCCAGCGATGAAAATCACCGAGCCGTACTCGCCCACACCTCGGGCAAACGCCAGGGCGAAGCCGGTCAGCCAGGCCGGTAGCAGGGCTGGCACGAGGATGTGGCGAAACACTTGCCAAGGCTTGGCGCCGAGGCAGGCGGCAGCCTCTTCGACCTCACGGGGAATATCAGCCAATACTGGCTGCACCGTGCGCACCACGAACGGCAGCGTCACGAAGGTCAGCGCCAGGGTGATGCCCAGCGGCGTGTAGGCAATCTTGAAGCCCAGGTCGGTGGCGAACTGGCCCACCAGGCCGGTCGGCGCATACAACGCCGTCAGGGCGATGCCGGCCACGGCGGTGGGCAGCGCGAAGGGCAGGTCGATCATCGCGTCGATGATCTTGCGCCCGGGGAAGGTGTACCGCACCAGCACCCAGGCCAGCAGCGTGCCGATCACGCCGTTGATGACTGCGGCGTACAGCGCGGTGCCGAAACTGAGCTTCAGGGCCGCCAGCACCCTGGGTGCCGAGATGATCGCCCAGAACTGTTCCCAGGTGAGTTGGGCGGCATGCACGAACATCGCCGCCAGGGGGATGAGCACAATCAGACTGAGGTACACCAGGGTGTAGCCCAGCGTCAGCCCGAAGCCGGGTATGACGGGGGATATGCGACGCGACATAGAAGTCCTTGGTTGAGAACAGCAAAGCCCCGACGGTCATTGCAATGTGATTCGCTGGCGAGTGAATCCGTGGCGAGGGAGCTTGCTCCCGCTGGGCTGCGTAGCAGCCCCGTTTTTGTGAGCGCTTCGCACTCAAGCGGGAGCAAGCTCCCTCGCCACAAAGAATCCTTCAAGCCTTGAGTAAACAACATTGCAACAGCAGTCAGAGCCCATTTTATGGCCTGTCCAGCTTACTGCGCCTGATAGATCTGGTCGAACACGCCGCCATCATTGAAGAATTTCGGCTGGGCGGCTTTCCAGCCACCGAAGTCCTTGTCGATGGTCACCAAGTCCAGTTTCGGGAACTGCCGGGAGTATTTGGCAGCCACGTCCTTGTCACGAGGACGATAGAAGTTCTTCGCGGCGATTTCCTGGCCGGCCGGGCTGTACAGGTGCTTGAGGTAGGCTTCGGCGATCTCGGCGTTACCCTTTTTCTCGGCATTCTTGTCCACCACCGCCACCGGCGGTTCAGCGAGGATCGACAGCGACGGCACGACGATGTCGAACTTGTCGGCGCCACCGTCTTCCTTCAGCGCCAGGAAGGCTTCGTTTTCCCAGGCCAGCAGCACGTCACCCTGACCGTTGTTGACGAAGGTAATGGTCGAGCCACGGGCACCGGTGTCGAGGATCGGCACGTGCTTGAACAGCGCTTGTACGTATTCCTTGGCCTTGGCTTCGTCACCACCGTTGGCCTTCAGGCCATAGGCCCAGGCCGCGAGGAAGTTCCAGCGAGCGCCACCGGAGGTTTTCGGGTTGGGGGTGATGACCGACACGTCATTCTTGATCAGGTCGCCCCAATCCTTGATGCCCTTGGGGTTGCCCTTGCGTACCAGGAACACGATGGTGGAGGTGTAAGGCGTGCTGGCATCTGGCAGGCGTGTCTGCCAATCCGCCGGCAAGGATTTGCCCAGCTTGGCGATTTCATCGATGTCACCGGCCAGGGCCAGGGTTACCACGTCGGCCCGCAGACCGTCGATCACTGCTCGGCCTTGCTTGCCCGAACCACCGTGGGACTGTTGGATTTTCACGCTGTCGTCCGGATGCGCTTTCTTCCAGAAGCTGGCGAATTCGGCGTTGTAATCCTGATACAGCTCGCGGGTCGGGTCGTAGGACACGTTGAGCAGCTCGTAATCCTTGGCGACAGCCGAACCTGCAAAAACAGCGCTGGCCAAGGCGGCCAAGGCATAACGGCGAATTGACGACATGGTGAAAGCTCCTGGAATTCTGTTTTTAGTATGGCTTCGAAATCGTGTGCCCTGAAAACATCGCAGCCTTCGGCAGCGCCTAAACCAAGCTCCCCTTAGGCGCTGCCGAAGACTGCGATCTATTGAGTTTTCAAGACGGCTTATGGCTCGGTTGCTGCAGTCGGAATTTTTCCTTGCGTTCGATCTGGACCACCTGCGCGTTGTGCACGGTGATTTCCACGGCCCCAAAGCGCAGATCGCGCAATGCGCTCTGGATCTCGCGCAAGATGGTTGCTTCGTCCTGGCCGTCAACGCTACGTAGGGATGCGCTCATGCTGCTGCTCCTTTGAATGAATGCCTGGCAGTGGGCGGCACTGCTTGCGGCGTGGGAGCAATACTAGATAAAGCGGGATATTCTTAAAAAGACTATTTAAGAATTTTTATATAACTAAATCAGCGGTAGCGGAACAAAGTCCTACGGAAGGTGCTAACGCTGGGCTTTTCCTTGCCAATTCCTCGGATATTTCCTTCAAGACGCCGGGCTGTTCATGAACTAGGCACACTGGTTTTGCACCGTTAACCTTTGTTCGTCATCGCAAAAAACGATGACGCGGACGTGCAAGTCCGATCTCAGGTGCATTCGGTTATGGCTATTCGTCGAGCATTTTTCTATGCTCGCCGATCGTTATGGCGGCTGCGCGTGGGAGACCTTCGGGTCTGCCGGGTTCCTGAGACCGGTCTTGCACACCTACGTACAGCTGCCACCTTTTTTCGAAGTGCAATCGAGGGGTGTCGGTCCCAACTCTCAGGATCTTCACTATGTTCAAAGTAACTCCTAATCCGCCGCAAAACGGCCACAAATCCCGTGTCCAAGCGCAGGAAGAAAAAAAGCTCGATGACGCCGCCACCCGCGCCCTCGACTACTACCTCAACCCCAAGCCCGCCTCACCGCCAGAGCCCGACAAAAACCAGCTCTTTATCGTGTCCCCCCACATAGACACCGAAACCCTGCTCGCCAACGCCTCCGAAGACCTGCTATCCATCAGCATCATCGCCGCCGACCTGGCCGACGACGTCGACGAATCACGCCGCCGCGTAGCCCTGGCGATCAGTCGCATGGCCGATGGGGTGCAGTTGTTGGTCGAGCGGGCGTTGGATCATCTGGAGACAAAGGAGACGGTGACGCCTGGCGCCAAGGTGTAGCGCTTTGCATTGATGCAGGCTGAACCGGCGCCATCGCGAGCAAGCTCGCTCCCACAGGGTTCTGTGTCGAACCGAATCCCAAGTTCAACGCTAATCCACTGTGGGAGCGAGCTTGCTCGCGAAGGCAGAGTGTCAGTCAACATCAATGCCACTGACGATCAAGCAATGACTGGCGCGCAGTCCCAATCCAACTGCGCCGCCGCCACCGGCCGGCCAAACCAGTAGCCCTGCCCCAACTCACAAGCCTGTTCCAGTAAAAATGCCGCCTGTTCGCGCTGTTCAATGCCTTCGGCATGCACTTGCATACCCATGCTCCGGGCCAGGGCGATAATCACCCGGACAATCGCCGCGTCGTCCTCATCCCACGGCAACCCAGCAACAAACCCCTGATCGATCTTGAGCTTCTGCACTGGCAAGCGCTTAAGCCGCAACAGCGACGAATAGCCCGTGCCGAAATCGTCGATGGCCAGGCGCACACCCAACTCGCGCAGGCGGTGCATCTGTTCCAGCGCCACTTCCGGGTCTTCCATTACCGCACTTTCGGTGACTTCCAGCTCCAGGCAAGCCGGGGCCAGGCCCGTGTCGTGCAACACCTTGGCAACCTGTTCGTACAGCTCTCGATGGGCAAACAACCGGCTCGATACGTTGACGGCGACGAACGACAACACCACGCCTGTCTGTTGCCACAAGCACATCTGCCGACAGGCCTGGTCCATGACCCAGGCATCGACTTGGGCAATCAGACCGGTACGCTCGGCGATGGGAATGAACTCCGCCGGCGACACCAGCCCTCGCGTGGGATGCTGCCAGCGCACTAGCGCCTCGACACCGATCAGGCGGCTGGTCGCCAAGTCGTGGACCGGTTGGTAGTGCACCCGCAGCTCCTGCTGTTCGAGGGCACGGCGCAGTTCGGTGGCGATCTCGACCCGCTGCTGAGCGTGAGCAGTCAGTTCTTCGGTGTACAGGGCATAGCCGTCGCGCCCGGCGCTCTTGGCCTTGAACAACGCCGAATCGGCATTGCGCAGCAGTTGCCCGGCGTTAAGGGCATCGCCAGGAAACAGGCTGATACCGACGCTGGCATTGATGAACAATGCGCGACCGTCGAAGCGCAGCGGCTCTTGCAACGCATCGAGGATACGCCGGGCCAGTGCCGCCGCCTGCCCAGGCTGCGAGCAGTTTTCCACCAGCACCGCGAATTCGTCGCCTCCCAGCCGAGCCAGGGTGATGCCCGGCGCGAACAGCCCGCGAAACCGTTCGGCCACGCCTTTGAGCAATTCGTCGCCTACGTTGTGGCCCAGGCTGTCATTAATATTTTTGAAATGATCGAGGTCCACCAGCAGCAACGCGCAGCCGCGCTTGTGCAACTGCGCAGAAGCCAGGGCTTGTTCGGCGCGGTCAGAAAACAGCAGGCGGTTGGGCAAGCCGGTCAAGGGGTCGTGATGGGCCAGGTGCGCCAGTTCATGCTCGGAGTCCTTGATGGCGCTGATATCGGAAAACACGGCAACGTACTGGCTGACCTGACCGCTGTCATCGCGAATGACGCGGATCGTCTGCCATTGAGGGAAGATCTCACCGCTTTTGCGCCGGTTCCAGATCTCACCGCTCCATTCGCCACGGCTGCCCAGCGACGCGAACATGTCCCGGTAGAATTGCGCCCCGTGTCGGCCGGACTTGAACAGGTTGGGTCGCTGGCCCAGCACTTCGTCCCGCCCATAGCCGGTGATCGTCATGAAGGCGCGGTTGACGTGCACGATCAGGCCGTCGCGGTCCGTCACCAATACGCCTTCGCGGGTGCAATCGAAAACGGCGGCGGCCTGGCGCAGGCGCTCGCGATCGGCACCGTGATCGCCCCTGACGAAAAACCTGGCCTTGCGTGCCAGGAAGATCAGCAAGGCGCTGATCAGGACCCAGGCGTAACCGTTGATCAGCAGCCAGCGAAGCCGGTCGGCAGATTGATCGAAGAAACTGCTCGATAAATAACCAACAAGCTGTAACCAGACGACTGACAGCCCCAGATAAAGCAACGCTGCACGCATGGCATTGCGGTGATGAACAGTCATTCGGTCGTCCATGTCCTTACCCATTGGGGGGAATTATAGAGGAAGAAACATCCAGGCACTCTTATCTGAAAGGCCGACTGGTTTTATCTGTCGGGCCGGTGATAATGCAACGGCAGTTTTCATCTTTATCGAGGGCCCTACAGCCTATGTGGTACGAAGGTTTTCTTGGCTTGTCACCCTGGTCGCTGGTGGCAGTCACCCTGCTGATGACCCATGTCACGATCATTGGCGTCACGGTCTACCTGCACCGTTATTCGGCTCATCGCTCCCTGGAGCTCAACGCCGGCCTCAAGCATTTCTTCCGTTTCTGGTTGTGGCTGACCACGGCACAGAACACCCGCGAATGGACCGCCATCCACCGCAAGCACCACGCCAAATGCGAAACCGTCGACGATCCCCACAGCCCGGTCATCAAGGGCTTGTCCACCGTGTTGCGCAAGGGCGCCGAACTGTATCGCGCCGAGGCGGAAAACCCGGAAACCCTGCGCATCTACGGCAAGAACTGCCCCGATGACTGGATCGAGCGCAACCTCTACAGCCGCTTCCCGCTGCTGGGCGTAGCGATCATGGGCGTCATCGACCTGCTGCTGTTCGGCACCATCGGCATCACCATCTGGGCCATCCAGATGATGTGGATTCCGGTTTGGGCCGCTGGCGTGGTCAATGGGTTGGGCCATGCGGTGGGCTATCGCAACTTCGAATGCCGTGACGCGGCGACCAATCTGGTGCCGTGGGGCATCCTGATCGGTGGCGAAGAACTGCATAACAACCACCACACCTACCCCAACTCGGCCAAGCTGTCGGTTCGCAAATGGGAATTCGACCTGGGGTGGGCCTGGATCCAGGTGTTCAGCTTCCTGCGCCTGGCCAAGGTCCAGCGGGTCGCGCCGATTGCCCACCGGGTCGAAGGCAAGGGCCACCTGGACATGGACACGGCCATGGCGATTCTCAACAACCGCTTCCAGATCATGGCGCAGTACCGTCGGCTGGTTATCGCGCCGCTGGTCAAGCAGGAACTGGAAAAGGTCGATCACTCGGTACGCCACCAGTTCCACCGTGCCAAACGCCTGCTGTCGCGGGAAACCAGCCTGCTGGATGACCGCCACCATGTACGCATCCAGAACATGCTCGAACACAGCCAGGCGCTGAAGGTGATCTACGAAAAACGCCTGGCCCTGCAGCAGATCTGGGTCAAGACCAGCAGCAATGGTCACGACATGCTCGCCGCCATCAAGGAATGGGTCCACGAAGCCGAAGCCAGTGGCATCCAGTCCCTGCGCGATTTCGCTGACCAGCTCAAGACCTACTCGCTGCGGCCCGCCACTGCCTGACAGGGCAACGCCGTAGAAGGGCTTTTGTGGCGAGGGCGCGTGCTCCCGCCAGGCTGCCCAGCAGCCTTCAACCCGCTGGCCCAGAGCCTCAGGATCCATCGGATTTGTCCTGGGGCTGCTTCGCAGCCCAGCGGGAGCAAGCTCCCTCGCCACGGGGTTCAACCTTCAGTTTTGGACTGGCTAAATCCCCCGCCCTTCGTCGCCTGAAAAGGAACTTCGCCCCGAATCCCTTATCTCAAAGAGCACTTCGCCATCCAGGCGGGCTTTGGAGTAAGCGCGTGCGAACCAACAGCTGTGCACGCTCTTTGAGATTTGTGCCGATGGTCGACAAGAACCTGCAGGATTCATCCCTACCTCATTGGCCCGAGGCGGCCCAGACGCTCATGGCGTTGATGCACGCCCAAGGCGAAGTGGCGCGCCTGAGCGAGCGTGAGCAGCTGTTCAGCTCGTTGCTGGTCAGCGTCAACGCCGTGCTTTGGGCGTTCAATTGGGAAACCCGGCAAGTGCTCTATGTCAGCCCCGCCTACGAGCGCATCTTCGGTCGCCCCGCCGGGCTGGTGCTGGCGGACTTCAACGAATGGCGCGACGCAATCTATCCCGACGACCTGGAATACGCCGAACGAAGCCTGGCCGAAGTGCTGGTCAAAGGCGCCGTCGAGGACCGTGAGTACCGCATCATTGCCGCCGATGGCCAAGTTCGCTGGCTGAGCGATAAATGCTTCATCAACCGCAAGGACGAGCCGGGGCAACCGGTCATCGTGGTCGGGATCGCCGAGGACATCACCGAAAAGAAGCTGCTGGAAAGCGAACTGCAGCGACTGGCAACCACCGATGTGCTGACCCAAAGCAGCAATCGCCGCCATTTTTTCGAATGCGCCCACCGCGAGTTCGAACAGGCTCGGCTACAAGGGATTCCCATGGCGTTCCTGTTGCTGGACATCGATGATTTCAAGCTGATCAACGACACCTACGGTCACCAGGAAGGCGACACCGTGTTGCAGAAGATCGCCGAAAGCGGACGGTCGGTGCTCAGGCGCGGCGATCTGTTCGGGCGCATCGGTGGTGAGGAATTCGCCGCCGTATTCCCCGGCTGTGCCCCAGACATGGCCTTGCAAGTGGCCGAGCGGTTGCAGCGGGAAATCCAGCGTCTGATGTTTCGCTGCGGCGAGAAGAGCTTCGGCATCACCGTCAGCCAGGGCTTGACCAGCATCACCGCCGAGGACCAAAGCCTCGACAGCTTGTTCGCCCGCGCCGACGCCGCCATGTACGAAGCCAAGCGCCAGGGTAAAAACCGCATAATCGCCGCTTGAAAGAAAGATCCCCGTCATAGATTGACTGTGACAAGCGGGCTTGCTCGCGAATGCGGTTTCCCAGTGAAGCAGATGTCGACTGATATGCCGATTCGCGAGCAAACCCGCTCCACAGAGGTAGGCGGTGCCCTTACTTGCGGCGCAACCGCATCAGCTCCGGCAAGCCGATCTTCAGCAGACGTGCCGTGCGACCACGGGCCAGTTCTTCCAGCCCTTCATGGGCCGGCAGATGCGCCATCTGCGCCGCCATGTTCATGACCAGCGCTTCACGGGAATAAACCCCGCCGCCAAGGCCATAGACCGCCGCGATCAATTCTCGCAGCTCCAACGGCAGGCGCCAGCGGGCACGTAACGCCGAGCCGAAACTGGCGCCGAACTTGTCCAGCGAATCCCCCACCTCCTGCGGCTCATCCAGTTCGCCACCGGCCTGTTTCCATTCCTCCAGGCAGCGCAACAGCGCCAGGTCGCCCAAGCGATGCAGCAGGCCGGCGCAATAGCAGCGCTCTTGCTCCAGATCCAGCAGCCGGGCCATCGTCCGGGCATATTCGGCGGTGTGCAGCGACAGTTCCCAATAGCGCTCGGCATAGTCCGCCAGGCTCGGGACGCTGAGCCGAGCGCAACGTTTGAGGGTCAGGCCGAGGATCAGGTTCATGCTTTGCCCTGTACCGAGCTGATGCAGCGCCTGGGCCACGGTCTGGACAGCGCCGCCGCCCTGATGCTGGGCAGCACTGCTGGCCGCTGCGATCAGGACGGCGGTGATTTGCGGGTCGGTGCGGATCTCTTCTTCCAGCAGCTTCAGGTCCAGGCCGCCGGGGTTGAGGCTGCGTTTGACGGCAATTTGCACGTCGGTCATCAACGGCGCGCCTTCGGAGACATCGCGCCGCCGCTCCAGGAACGTGGCCAAGGTCAGGCCCGGTCCCGGGCTCGGCGCTTCGTTAGACGCTCGCTCACCGCCACCCAATAACAACCCCTGCAAACGCTGGATCAGGTTTTCCCGGCTCAGGGGCTTGGTCAAATATGCGGTCGGTGCCAGCGGCAAGATTTCGCGCACACTGGCGCTGTCGTTGCGCCGGCTCATCAGGATGAACGGCATCGGTGGGGTGCGATGCTGCTGGCGAAGGCCGCGCAGGATCGCCAGGCCATCGACACCTGGCAGTTCCCAATCGGCGATCACCAGGTCGTAAGGGTTGTTTGCCAGCAAATCCAAAGCCTGCTTGCCCTCGCCGCACGTATCCACCCGGGCATCACAACGCACAATCGACAACACCTGCTCAAGCAGCTCACAGGACGCCGGATCGGCCTCGGCGATCAACACGCGGGGTACAGCGGGTAAATCCACAGCAGCCATGCAGGACACTCCCTTGCGATACTTGCACCTTAGACCTTGCCGGCCGTTCCAGACAGCTCGAAATCCGCAGGGCAGCTTCGCGAATATGAAAAAACCCGCCAAAAGGCGGGTTTTTGTGGATCAGCGCACAGCCCAGGGGCTTAGAGCTCGGAGAAGCACTCTTCGATAATCGCCAGGCCCTTGTCCAGTTGCTCGTCCGGCGAGGTCAGCGGCACCAGCACCCGCAGAACGTTGCCGTAGGTGCCGCAGGACAGCAGGATCAGACCCTTGTCGCGAGCCTTGGCCACGACCTGGGCCACTGCTGCGGCGTTCGGCTTGTGGGAGTCACCGTTTTCGAACAGTTCGACGGCAATCATCGCGCCCAGGGCTCGAACTTCACCGATGACCGGGTACTTTTTCTGGATGGCCTTGAGGCCAGTCACCAAGCGCTCGCCTACAGCCTTGCAGCGATCCAGCAGATGCTCTTCTTCGAACACTTCCATCACCGCCAGCGCAGCCGCGCAAGCGATCGGGCTGCCCGCGTAGGTGCCGCCCAGGCCACCCGGAGCAATGGCATCCATGTATTCAGCCTTGCCGCAGACACCGGCCAACGGGAAGCCGCCGGCGATGGATTTGGCGAAGGTGGTCAGGTCCGCCGCAACGCCCATCTGCTCCATGGCGAAGAACGTGCCGGTACGGCCGGCGCCGGTCTGTACTTCGTCAGCGATCAGCAAGATGCCGTGCTGGTCGCACAGGGCGCGAAGGCGCTTCATGAATTCCTTGGGCGCCACATAGAAACCACCCTCGCCCTGTACCGGCTCGATGATGATTGCCGCGATGTCACGCGGTTCGGCGTCGTTCTTGAAGATGCGTTCAATGCTGGCAATGGAATCGTCGATGCTCACGCCGTGCAGTTCGTTCGGGTACAGCGCACGGAAGATACCGCCGGGCATCAGGCCCATGCCGGCCGAGTACGGCACGACTTTACCGGTCAGGCCCAGGGTCATCATGGTGCGACCGTGATAGGCACCTGTAAAGGCGATTACACCGGCACGGCCCGTAGCGGCGCGGGCGATCTTCACGGCGTTTTCCACCGCTTCGGAACCGGTGGTTACCAGCAGGGTTTTCTTGGCGAAGTCACCTGGTACCTTGGCGTTGATTTTTTCGCACAGTTCCACGTAGGGCTCGTAGGCCAGGACTTGGAAGCAGGTGTGGGTCAGCTTGTTCAGCTGTTCGGTCACGGCAGCGATGATTTTCGGGTGCACGTGGCCGGTGTTCAGCACGGCGATGCCGCCGGCGAAGTCGATGAATTCACGACCTTCAACGTCGGTTACCGTGGCGTTCTTCGCCGATTCGGCAAAGATCGGGTGGATCTGGCCGACACCGCGGGGTACGGCGGCTTCGCGGCGTTTCATCAGGGAAGCGTTGGTCTTGCTCATCAAATAGGTCCTCATTCGCAGCTCAGGGCGGCGTGGCGCAAGGAATACATGGCGGGGAGGCAACTGCGACAGCATGCGATGATCGACTGTCGCAGCGTTCCGGCCACAAGAAACAGAACGGTTGAAACACGCAAAGGGACAGCGCTCTCGTGCCCTTTGCGCTTGAAGCCAATCAGATACCCAGGCAGAGGTATTTGATTTCCAGGTAGTCCTCGATGCCGTACTTGGAGCCTTCACGGCCCAGGCCCGACGCCTTGATACCGCCAAACGGCGCGACTTCGTTGGAGATCAAACCGGTGTTGACGCCGACCATGCCGTATTCCAGGGCCTCGGCCACACGGAACACACGGCCCAGGTCGCGGGCATAAAAGTACGAGGCCAGGCCGAACTCGGTGTCGTTGGACATCGCGATCACTTCGGCTTCGTCTTTGAAGCGGAACAGCGGCGCCAGCGGGCCGAAGGTTTCTTCCTTCGCCACGGCAGCGTTCTTCGGCACGTTGGTCAGGATGGTCGGTTCGAAGAAGTTGCCTTCCATCGCCTTGCCGCCCGACAGGATGGTTGCGCCTTTGCTGACGGCATCCGCGATGTGTTCCTGCACCTTGGCGACCGCTTTCTCATCGATCAGGGGACCGGTGGTGGTGCCGTCATCCAGACCGTTGCCGATCTTGAGCTTGGCCACTGCGGCCTTGAGTTTTTCAGCGAACGCGTCGTACACCGAATCCTGGATGTACAGACGGTTGGCGCAGACGCAGGTCTGGCCATTGTTGCGGTATTTGGAAATGATCGCGCCTTCGACGGCCTTATCCAGGTCTGCGTCGTCGAACACGATGAACGGCGCGTTGCCGCCCAGTTCCAGGGAGACCTTCTTGATGTCCTTGGCGCATTCGGCCATCAGTTGGCGACCGATTTCGGTCGAGCCGGTGAAAGACAGTTTGCGCACGATCGGGTTACTGGTCAGCTCTCCACCGATGTCGCCGGCGCTGCCGGTGACTACGCTCAGTACGCCTTGCGGAATGCCGGCACGGTGCGCCAATTCCACCAAGGCCAGGGCCGAGAATGGGGTTTGCGATGCAGGCTTGATGACCATGGTGCAGCCGGCAGCCAAGGCCGGACCGGCCTTGCGGGTGATCATCGCGGCCGGGAAGTTCCATGGGGTAATGGCCGCGGTCACGCCGATCGGCTGCTTGATCACGATCAGGCGCTTGTCGGGCTGGTGGCCGGGGATCACATCGCCGTAGATGCGCTTGGCTTCCTCAGCGAACCATTCGATGAACGACGCCGCATAAACGATTTCGCCCTTGGCTTCGGCCAGCGGCTTGCCCTGTTCCAGCGTCATCAGGCGACCGAGGTCGTCCTGGTTTTCGATCAGCAATTCGTACCAGCGGCGCAGCTTGTTGGCGCGCTCCTTGGCGGTCAGCGCACGCCAGGCCGGCAACGCCTTGTCGGCGGCTTCAATCGCCCGGCGGGTTTCGGCAGCGCCCATTTTCGGTACCGTGCCCAATACTTCGCCCGTGGCCGGGTTGGTGACCTTGATCGTCTGACCATTGTCCGCATCGACCCAAGCGCCATCGATAAAGGCTTGCTGGCGGAACAACTGGGTGTCTTTAAGCTGCATGTCGGCTTTCCTTAACAGCACCGCGCGCGCGCGGAGCGAATTAGAGTTGTAGAAAGGCGCCTCGAGGGCTGCCGTCAGGGAAATCATTCACCGGGCTGAAGCACAGAAATAACGCACATAAGCACAGACGTGCGGTTCAGCACCCAGACAAGAGCGTTTGAAATCTCAAACGAATCCTAGGGCCGATAGGGGTGAAGGACAATAGGCTGTTCGAAAAAAAGAACAAAAAAGCCCCATTTGCCCGTTTTTTCTGATCAGCGTAGCCGATACCCGCGCAACGCCTGGAAAACAACGGCAAATCAGCAGCATGGACGCCCGCCATGCATATGAGTATCATGGCGCCCGCATTGCACCAGTAGCTCAGCTGGATAGAGTACTGCCCTCCGAAGGCAGGGGTCGTGGGTTCGAATCCCGCCTGGTGCACCACACATGGAAAATCAAAAGCCCCAGTCCTCACGGATTGGGGCTTTTTTTATGGAACTGTTTATTTCATAGGAACTTGTCCGCCTCCGGCAGACACTCAGTGGTCGAGATCGGCCTCGAGTTGTTCAGGAGCCGGCTCAATATCTCCTAAGGACTTCACCACAAGTCCGCATTTCTGAGCTTTGGAGTAAAGACCCACGTCATGAGTCCAGACCTCATCAGCGTTGGTTGCAAGGGCGGTCGCAATTATCTGGCGATCAAAACGTAACTTGGCTTTCGTTGCTGTCGGGTCAAGCACCTTCAGCTCGTTGTCATCTACCATACGAGCACATTCGACCGCAGCAATCTGATCGAACGATATGATTTCAAAACACGAAAAGCCGTTTATGACATCCAGATGGCTCTGGTGGAAATTCCGATCAATACCCACTAGATATTCAGCCAATGCAGGTGTTGGTATCAGCACCGTCCCACCTCTTGCGTCGACCATTTCGATTAGGGCCTCAGCCCTAGCCTCCGCCCTATCAACGTTATGTCCAGTGGCCGGATCAACCAAAACGATTCCGTCCTTTGCGTTTCCCAAGGCTTGGACGAGAACGTTGGTATCGAGAACTATGCGCACCTCATCCCCTTAGGTTCTGAATCGTTCCATGGGGATCATCCATCTCGCTCCAAGCGATACCACCCAATTCCTTGAGCTGGGTAACCGCACTACGCAAAGAGGTTTTTTCAAGCCTCTCGTAAGACTGAATGAACATTTTTCTCAGCCGCCAGCCACCATGCGGTCGACTTTCCCACTCACCCTTTCCATGAACGCGAACATACTTGAACAAGAGCTTGCCCAATTGCTCAGCCAATGCCGTATCGGCTTCACAAAGAAGAGTTTCGCCACCAGCACCCTCAAGCCGAACAGGAACCGTCTCGTCCTTTCCGCCAACGACATACAACCGCCCCTGAACGCTCCCTTGCTTGATGACGACCATGGGAGGAGGAGCAGTCTTTGCTTTGGGGAATTGGAGAATGTTCGCATCTGCGGCTTGCAAGACACCGTCCACTCGATCTTGCTCCATTAACGCAGAGAGTTGCAGGTACGCCTTCCTTGCGCGCTTGGGACCAACTCCTTGAGCGGCTTCACGCACTCTGTTCAGGACGTGTGGGTACTTGTCGTCTTCCACCCAAGTATTCAGGCAAACACAACCTTCGGTGACAGAGTCGAAATGAACATTATCTTGCGAGCCGAAAAGCTCTGCGAGCTCGCACAGATAATCCGTCAAGCGAGCCATAGAGAGCTTGCTTGGGTCGGTTCCGTCGAGTTCGAGCATCAGCTTTTTCATGCTGGCGAGTATAGTTGCGCTCATGTAATCCTGCTATGCCCGCATTTGTAACGCCACTCCCGAATGTCACCGCCTGGCCAGTGATTTTCCAGCCTTTGGATCAGTGGCGTTCCAATACCCAACCTTTATGCCCGAAGTTTCTATTTTGCGTTGGTTCGATCAACGTTTTTGCAACGCTTCCAACCGCGCCGGCAAGTCCTCTTTGGGGAAGCGCTGGTGCAGGATAAGCAGCTTTTCGTCAGCAGCCTTGGTCTGCTCCGCCTCACGCAAACGCAGGATTTCCATCAAGCCCTGCTCAAGCGATGGCGGTGCGGCGGGCGCGGATTTGCTCATTTTTGCCGCTGACTTCTCCGCCAGGGACTGCATCGGGCTTGCCGGGGCCCGGGCCAGTTCGCCTTGGGGTGCCATGCGGGTGGTCGGTGCAGGGGCGGGCATGGCCGGTGGCGGTGCAGCGGCAACGGCGGGCTCTTGCCGCTCGGCGGAAAAATCCATCGAGGCGGGTGAGGACAGCTTCTCTTGGGGCACGGGTGAGCGCAGCACCAGGCCAATCATCAGCGCCACACCGGCGACCGTGGCGAATGCCATCTGCCAGCGCGGCCGTTGGCAGGCCTGGAGCCAGCGCTGCCACAAGCTTGGCACGGGCGCCGGGGCTTCGCGGTGGGCAGCGGCCAGAATGAAAGCGTCCAAGGAGGCTGGCGGCTCGCCGCTGGCGTGTTGGCGGAAATGCTCGACCAGCAATTCGTCGTTGGGGTCCGGGGTGTGTTGGGAATCGATCATGCGGGTACCTCCTCGGCCAACAGTCGATGCAATTTCTGTTGGGCGTAACGCAAGCGGCTCTTGACCGTCTCCAGCGGGGCGCCGGTCAGGGCGGCGATTTGCGGCAACTCCAGGTCGCCATGCAGGCGCAGCAGGAAGACTTCGCGCTGATCCTCGGGCAAGACCTGCAACGCAGCGTCCAAGCGAGCCTGATCGCGGCTCAGGCTCAACTGCTGCTCGGGGCTGGCGCTGTCGTCGGGCTGGACGTGAAGGCGCTCATCGTAACTGTCGTGCAACGGGTTGTGGACGCCGTGCTTGCGCCAATGGTCGATCAAGCGGTTGCGGGCAATCTGGAACAACCAGGTACGAAAACTCGCTCGGCCTTGTGGCTGGCTGGCGCTGCGGATCAGGCTAAGCCAGGTTTCTTGGAAGACTTCCTCGGCCAGCTCGGCCTTGTTGCTCAAGGCCACGAGAAAACGATAAAGCCCCAGCCGATGACGGGCGTACAGGACTTCGAAAGAAGCCCCGTCACCGTTGCGGTAGCGGGCCAGCAGCGATTCATCGCTGGGAGGATCAAGCGCAGCGGGCATGTCGGTGACGAGCTCCTTTCGATGTTGAACACGGTCTTGCCGATTGCAAAGGATTCTGTGGGAGCCGGGCTTGCTCGCGAAGGCGGCGTGTCAGACGAAACTTTCCTACCTGACACATCGCCTTCGCAGGCAAGCCAGCTCCCATATTTTTATCCTCGTCGTGGTCAGAATCAGCGTTTAGCCGCAGGCTGAAGACTCTGGGCAAGCTCAACCAACTGCACAAACTCGGCCCGCAACCCGAACGGATCATCACCGCGGGCCGAGCGTGCCAATTGCGCGGTGTCCTTCAAACTCATCGAGCCAGTGTAACGCCCATCGCCCTTGAGCTGCTGGGCGAAAGCCGCCACGGCAGCCGAGAAGCGCAAGTCATCGCTGGTCTTGCCTTCGTCCTGCGTGCTGGCGATAGGATGTTCGATCAATCGGCTGCTGCCGCCTTCAGCGGGCTTGTAGCGTACGCGCAACATCGCCAATTCCCCCGCCTTGCCGTCCTGCTTCGGCGTGCTGGCGTAGCGCAGCGGCTCCAACCAGCCCTTCTCGCCCGCAGGGACAATTTCATACAACGCCGTCACCGTATGCCCGGCGCCGATTTCGCCCGCATCGACCTTGTCGTTGTTGAAATCCTCACGCTTGAGCGCGCGGTTCTCGTAACCCAACAGACGATACTCGCTGACCTGTGCGTGGTTGAATTCCACCTGCAATTTCACGTCCTGCGCCACCGTTGCCAGAGTAGAGCTGAGCTGGTCCACCAAGACCTTGCGCGCTTCGAGCAGGTTGTCGATGTAGGCATAGTTGCCGTTACCGGCATCGGCCAGTTGCTCCATCAGGTGTTCGTTGTAGTTATCCACGCCGAAGCCCAGCGTCGTCAGGGATACGCCGCTTTTGCGCTGGTCCACCGCCATCTGCTTGAGGCTGTCGAAATCACTGGTGCCGACGTTGAAGTCGCCGTCGGTGGCCAGCAGGATGCGGTTGATGCCTTTGTCGATAAAGCTCTCCCGGGCCATCTGATAAGCCAATTCGATACCCGACGCCCCAGCGGTGGAGCCTCCGGCATCGAGTTGGTCGATGGCGTTGCGGATCTTCACCTTGTCACGGCCCGAAGTGGGCTTGAGCACCACCCGGGATTCGCCGGCATAAACCACCAGGGATACGCGGTCCTGATCGCGCAATTGGTCCACCAGCAGTTTCAGCGTGCTCTTTACCAGTGGCAGGCCTTCGCGGCGGTCCATGGAGCCGGAAACGTCCACCAGGAATACCAGGTTGGCCGGGGCCAGGTCCGCCACGGCGCGGTCGCTCGCCTTGATGCCTATGCGCAACAAGCGGGTGTGGGGGTTCCACGGCGTCGGGGCCAGCTCGGTGGTCACGCCAAAGGGCGAGCCGTCAGTAGGTAGGGCGTAGTTGTACGAAAAGTAATTGACCATTTCCTCCAGCCTCACAGCCCCTTCGGGCGGCAGGCTGCCTTGAATGAGGAAACGGCGCACGTTGGCATAGCTGCCGGTATCGACATCTGCGCTGAAGGTGGAAACCGGCGTTTCGGCAACGCTATGGATGGGGTTGTCCGCCAGCTTGTCGTATAGCTCGCGCGATTCGGCACGGTCGTTCGCCGCAACAGCATCGTTCGCCACGCCAGGGGCGGGCATCGCGGCCGGCTTCAGGAGCATGCGCTTGGTCGTCGACTGGCGCACTTCGGCAATCTCGCCTTGCGGCACGACGCTGGGCGCCACCGCCAACGGTTCGGACGGCTCGGCAGCGTCCCGGGACGAAGACATTCCACAACCGGCCAGCGCCACTAGCAAAGTCACGGCGAAGCCCTGGGCAGCAGGACGCATAAAGGGGAGTGGACGGAACATGGGCTGAACCTCGTGAATGAATGATTCGTACACAAGCTCAGACGTACCCTGTCCGGCGTTCGGGTTAACCCTCAGAGAATATTTTTGCGAAGGGATCAGGCAAGGCGCTGACTACCCACTTTTTTGCCTCAAGTTACCGCCACCGAGGTCGAGACACTAAAGTGCCATCAATCCTATAAGGACATTCCGTGTTCAAAACATTCCTCAAGGCCACCGCCTTCGTCGCCACTCTGTCGATGACCGGTTGCGTGTCCTACACCGTCACCGGCCCAGTGGGCGCACCGCAGCACCCGGCTCCCGTCAGCAGCCCGCGCACCGCCCAAATCGCCGATGTCGCCGTGACCGCACCTGATGTCAACGATGCCAATCGCACGGCCATCAGCCGTTCGCTGACGGCCCAGCTCAATCAGTACGTGCAGACCGGCGGTTACTTCAAGCAGGTCACCGAGTACCCGACCCGTCTGGGCGAGAACGACGTGCTGTTGAAGTTCAACATGACCTCGCTCAAAGGCCATCGCGGCGTGCATCCAGGCTATGTGCCTGGCGCACTGCTGACACTGACTCTCTGGATCTGGGTAAACGGCCCTATCAATGTCGACAGCTACGACGTCGCCGGGAACCTGACCATCGTCGACCGTGACGGCAAAGAACTGGCCGCAGCCAAGGAAGAGATCAAGCTCGAGCGCAACGTAGGCCTGTACGGCCGCGAATATTGGGCCCCGACCATGGGCGCCAAGGAACTGAATCAGCTGGTGGCGCAACTTCTGGACAACGCTACCGCGCGCTTGGCGAAACAATAATTTTCAGGAGCAACACATGATGGGTTTCATCAAACACAGCCTGGTGCTTGCCGCCGTCCTGCTGACCGGTTGCGTGTCCTATTCGCAACATGAATTGCCCGACGTGAAGACCTGGCCGCCGGTCGCCGCCGCACCCACGGCAAAACCCAGCGCCTTCCTGCGCACGACCGCACAGAACCAGGTCAACAGTGGCCCAGCCGTTGCCGCCTCGGGCGCCCAGGCCACCGCGTGGGAAACGTCGGTGCTTGAGACCTTCCGCGACTCCGGACGCTTCGCCCGAGTCAGCACCGCCAAGGTCGACTCGGATATCTACGCCGAAGCCACCCTGCGCAACAACGAACAGTTCAGCATGGCCTCGGCCATCATCACCGGGGCGACCTTCTTCGTGATCCCGTCCACGAGCGAGAACACCTTTACCCTCGAAACGGTGTTCAAGGACAAGGATGGCAAGGAGCTGGGGCGCGTGCAGAAGAGTGAATCGGTTCGCACCTGGATGCACTTGGTGCTGATCTTTGGCATTCCGTTCCAGCAGGACACCCGCGACGTAGTGCAGGCGCTGACGCGCAGTACGCTGGATGAGGCGGTACAGCGGCAGTTGCTGTAACCGATTGCTCCCGCAACGGCGCAGGCATCGTGGCGAGGGACCTTGCTCCCGATTGAGTGCGAAGCACTCATATAAATGGGGTCTGCTGCGCAGCCCAGCGGGAGCAAGCTCCCTCGCCACGGGGTCATTCCAATCTTGGAGCGTATTGCGGCCGGGCTTTACTGAGCCTCAATTTCCACCACTGTTTTGCCTTTCCCCCGCCCCTCGGCTACCTGCGCAAAGGCCTCATTGACATCGCCCAGGCCAAACCGGGCTGGATCGACCTTGATCCGCAACGCTCCGGCTTCGACCAACGCCGCTGCCTCCCGCAAAATGTGGCCGTGGTGCTCGCGCCCCTTGCCGGTCAGCAGCGGCATCAAGGTGAACACTCCGGAATAGCTCGCTCCTCGAAACGACAGCGGCGCCAGACTGTGTTGCCCCCAGCCGAGGCAACTGAGCACATGGCCGGTGTAGGTTTTCACCGCGTTGAACGATGCATCCAGGGTCGGTCCACCGACGGTGTCGTAGACGATGTCGAAGCCCTCGCCATCGGTATGCAGGCGTACATAGCTTTCGACATCCTGGGTGCGGTAGTCGATGGGGGTTGCGCCCAGTTCGCGAATGAAGTCCAGACTGCTGGCCGAGCCGGTGGCGTAGACCTCGGCGCCACGGGCCTTGGCGATTTGCACGGCCATTTGGCCGACACCGCCCGCGCCGCCGTGGATCAACACTTGCTGGCCCTCCCGGACATTGGCACGGTCAACCAACCCTTCCCAAGCGGTGATGAAGACCAGTGGCAACGCCGCCGCTTCACGCATGCTCAATGCCTGGGGCTTGAGCGCAATCAGGCGGGCATCGACGACGATGTATTCAGCCAGGGCACCTTGGACGCCGCCGATTCCGCCAGCCATCCCGAATACCTCATCGCCAAGGGCGAAATCGTTCACACCTTCCCCCAGCTCGATCACTGTGCCGGCCAGGTCGATGCCCAGTACGGCGGGCAATGGCTGGCGGGCATGAGCACCGCCGCCCATCGCGATCTTGGTGTCCAGCGGGTTGATACCTACAGCATGAACCTTGATCGATACCTGCCCCTTGCCGGGCACGGGGCGAGGCATGTGGCGAACGGCCAGAGGGGCTTGGGCGGTTTCGGCAACGGCGGCGAGCATGGTGTTGTTCATGACGGTGAACCTCCAATGAGTGGGTGAGTTCATATTGCGGTCGCCGTTGCATTCCGATAAGTAAGCAACAATGAATAGAATTTATTCCACGAAGAGGCCAAATCCTTATGGATCTGTTCGAGGCAATGCAAATGTTCGTGCGGGTGGTGGAGCGCGGCTCGTTCTCGGCCGTCGCCAGGGAGCTGAACCTGGGCCAACCAGCGGTGAGCAAACAGATCCGCGCGTTGGAACAGTATCTGGGCGGAGCGTTGCTTGCCCGCAGCACCCGCCAGCTCTCGCTGACCGACCAGGGCCAGCGCTTCTACATCGAGAGCAAGGAAATACTCGCCAGCCTGGACAGCGCCCGACTCAGTTTCGCCAACGGGCAGGAACAGATCGCCGGGCCCCTGCGCGTGGCGGCGCCGGTAAGTTTCGGGAGGCTGTGCATCGCACCTTTGGTCGGCGAGTTCCTGGCGCGTCATCCGCAGGTGCGTATCGACCTGAGGCTGAGCGATCAAAACGAGGATGTGCTCAAGGAAAACATCGACCTCGCCATTCGCATCGGCGTGGTGAAGAGCGAAGGGCTGGTGGCCGTGTCACTCGGCGACAGCCCACGCCGCGTCTACGCCTCCCCCGCGTATCTGCAACAGCAGGGCACGCCCCTCGAACCCGCCGACCTGGCCCGCCATAACTGCTTGGCTTTCACGCTGCTGGAACACTACGACGTCTGGCGATTCGACCAGGATGGCAAACAGCACAGCGTGACGATTGGGGGCAACATAACCAGCAACAGCAGCGAGGCCATCCGGGAAATGGTGCTATCGGGGCTGGGTGTTTCGCTTTCCCCCCAGTGGTTGTTCGCCGCCGACATTCGCCAGGGAACCGTGTCGGAACTGCTTGCCGACTACCAGCCAATGCCGCTGCCCATCAGCGCGGTATTCAGCCACGACCGCCGCCGCTCGGCACGAACCCGCGCGTTTGTGGATTTTCTGCGGGAGCGGCTTTAAAGCCCGACTCGCAGGGCGCGCCTCAAGCAAGCTCAGGACTCACACACCAAGGACGACCGCGCCGACTTGGTGTCCCGCGCCGGAAAATACATCGCCGCCGCCATCCCAACGCCCCCCATCACAGCGCAATACCCCACGCACACCCACGGGCTCCACGGCACCAGCGCAATCAGCAACAACGGCGTCATGCTGGCCCACAGCGCGTAGGCGATGTTGTAGGTGAACGAGATGCCCGACACGCGGATTTTGGGTGGGAACAGGCTGACCATCACCGAAGGCACCGCGCCAACCACGCCGCAACCCAGGCCGGCCACGGCGTAGGCCAGGCCCAGCCAGGCGCCGCCACTGATCAGGCTGGCGTAGAGCACGCCGATGCCCAGGGGCAGTAACAGACTGTAGAGCATGACGGTGCGCCACGCGCCGATGCGGTCGACGACAAGGCCGGCCAGGACACAGCCGATGTTCAGGAAGACGATGCCCAGGCTGCTCAGGGCGAAGGTGTGGCCGGGGGTCATGCCGAAGCTCTTTTGCATCACGGTCGGGGTGATGACCACGAACACCACTACGGCGGAGGTCAGCACGCAAGTCAGGATGACGGCGGGGAGCAAGGCCTGCCGGTGGTCCCGCAGGACCGTGCGCAGCGGCAATTCCGCCGCGTCTTCGCGATTGGCTTGCAGGGCCACGAAGATTGGCGTTTCGCTCAGCCAGCGGCGCAGCCAGACGCCAAGCACGCCGAAGACACCGCCCAGCAGAAAAGGCAGGCGCCAGGCGTAATCGAGAATCTCCTGCGGCGTGTAGATCCGCGCCAGCGCCGTGGCAGTCAAGGCGCCCAGCAAGTAGCCGAACGTGAGGCCGGCCTGGAGGAAGCCCAGGGCGTAGCCGCGGTGATGCAGCGGCGCATGCTCGGCCACGAACACCCAGGCACTGGGCACTTCACCGCCCACCGCGGCGCCCTGCAGGATGCGCAACGCCAGCAACAGCAACGGGGCGAAATATCCGATTTGCGCGTAGGTCGGCATCACGCCGATGAGCAGGCATGGCAAGGCCATCATCAGGATGCTCAGGCTGAACACCCGTTTGCGCCCCAGGCGATCGGCAAAGTGCGCCATCAAGATGCCGCCCAGCGGCCGGGCCAGGTAACCCGTGGCGAAAATCCCGAAGCTTTGCAGCAAGCGCAGCCAATCAGGCATTTGCGGCGGGAAGAACAACTGGCTGAGGGTCAGCGCGAAGAATACGAAGACGATGAAGTCGTAGATCTCCAGCGCGCCGCCCAAGGCCGCGAGGCCCAGGGTCCTGTAGTCGGATCGGCTGAAGCGTTCGCCTGGTAGATGAGTGGTGGCAGTCATAGGCAGATTTTGAACAAAAGGTTGTGAAAGGGAGATAACTCAGTCGTCACGACCGTTATCCAAAGGCTCAGCCGGCGGTTGGCCTGGCGCGGCGTCTTCGGCCTCGTCGGCAGGCAAGAAGTCCTTGCGGCTCTGGGCGATAGCCCGGCGTATTTCGTCACCCTTGGTGGGGCAGTTCAGGAGGCGGGCGATGCCGTCGGGTTTCTGCGTCATCGCCTTCCTCCGGCATGAGTGGACAGGGGCTCGATAGTGCTCGCTTTTGGCCCATCATGCCAATTTTGTAGTTAGGGCTGCCTTGCAGCCCAGCAGGAGTTTGCGTTGCCTGGCTTAGCGGTGGTAGCGGCGCACTACGCTGCTGTTGCGCAGGACATGGCCGTTGATCTTTTCCATCAGTTGAGCGCGTGTCAGGCCGGCAGGCAGCGCATCCGGCGGCAGGTCCAAGGCAAAGAGCTGGATCAAGTAATGATGGGCGCTGTCGCCGATGGGCGGGCAAGGACCGATGTAGCCGTGGGTGTTCTTGCTGTTGATACCGGTCATGCCTTCCAGCGCAGGCTTGGTGCCCGCACCTGCCGGAATCTGCCGCGTGGAGGCCTTGATGCCGTAATAGACCCAGTGGTCGACGCCCTGCCCCCTTTGGCCGTCCGGGTCCAACATGACGATGGCATAGCTCAGGGTACCGGGCGGCCCGGCGTTCCAGCTCAGGGCCGGGGAAATATTCTTGCCGCCACAATTGTTGGCATCGCTGGCCGCCGCAGCGGTGAACAGGCGGTCGTCCGACACGCCGGGGATGTTAAGGGTGAAACGCTCCTCGGCCTGGGCAACCCCTTGTGCGCACAGCACCAGGGCGACGGCCGCCAGCCAGGAAGTTGGGGAGTTCAATCGGGTCATACCGGGCACCTTGTGCGGATCAGGCCATGGACGGCATGCGAACTATAGCCGCAGCGCCCGAAAGGTTGCAGTGACAATTATGCTGAACCTCACGGCGTTGCGCCGACTCCAACGGGAAACGCCTGCCGGAGACCGACCATGCCACTGCATCAAGTCGCCCGCCTCGCCGATGTGCGCGAAGATCGCGGCCTGGAAGTCAGCATCGACGACAAGCCTATCCTGCTGCTGCGCTCAGGCGGCCAGGTGCGCGCCTTCCAGGGCAAATGCCCACATGCCGGCGCGCCCCTGGCCAAGGGCGCGGTATGCCATGGGCGGTTGATCTGCCCTTGGCACAAGGCTGCGTTCCGGGCCGAAGACGGCGCCCTGTGCGAGCCGCCGGCCCTCGACAGCCTGGAGCGCTATCACGTAGAGATACGCGACAGCGAAGTCTGGGTCGATGACCAACCGTTGCCGTCCGAACGAATCCCGCCGGCCGATGATCCACGGACCTTCGCCATCATCGGGGCCGGGGCAGCCGGCACGGCTTGCGCGGCGGCGTTGCGCGAGAAGGGTTTTGGCGGGCGCATCCAGCTGATCGACCGTGAAGCCGAGGCCGGATACGACCGCACGGTGCTGAGCAAATACGTGTTGGCCGGCGACATGGCACTCGACAAGACCCCGCCGCTGCGCGATGAAACGTATTACACCCAGCAACGCATCGAGAGAATTCGCGCAGAGGTCACGCATCTGGATTCCAAGACCCGACAGATCCAGCTCGGCGATGGTCAGCGCTTGGGCTATGACGCGGTGCTCATTGCTACAGGTGGGGTTCCCAAGACACCAGACCTGCCCGGTATCGATTTACCGCAGGTCTTCGTGCTGCGCTCGATAGACCATACCCGGCAGATCCTCGACAGCGCTCAGCCGGGACAACGAGCGGTGATCATCGGCGACAGTTTTATCGCCATGGAAGTCGCCTCGTCACTGCGCAAGCGCGAGCTGAGCGTCACCGTGCTGGCCCGGCATGCGGTGCCGTTCGCCGCGCAGCTGGGGGACAGCATCGGCAAGGCAATATTGGCCCGACATCGGGCCAACGGCGTGGTGTACCACAGCGATGGCGAAGCAGTGCGGATCGAGGGCACGGACAAAGTCGAAGCCGTGGTGCTGGATAACGGCCAGCGCTTTGCCACAGACCTGGTCATCATCGGCGTCGGCGTGCGACCCGCCACCGAGCCGTTTTCGGGCTTGCCACGGGAACAGGATCAGTCACTGACCGTGGATGCCGGCATGCGCGTCACCGACGGTGTATGGGCGGTCGGCGATATCGCGACGTTTCCCCTCAGCGGCCAGCCGCAGCGCATCGAACATTGGCGCCTGGCCCAGCAACAGGCGCGCATCGCCGCAGCGAACATGCTCGGTGGCGAGGAACACTACCTGGATGTGCCGTTTTTCTGGACCTATCACTTCGGCAAGCGCTACGACTACCTCGGCCATGCCGAGCAATGGGATGAAGTGGAGTTCAAGGGCACGCCCGAACATCCACCCTTTATCGCGCTGCTGGGCAAAAACGGCCTGGTCGCCGCCGCGGTGGCCTGCGATGAAGGCCGGGCCATGGCCGCGCTGGCACAGCGCATGAAACAACCGCTGCCGCTGGACGAGGCGTGGCGCTTGGTGCGGGATTTTTCGTCTTAGTATTGCTGTTGGCTGACCACCGCAATCGCGAGCAAGCTCGCTCCCACATTGGCTCTGGTTGGCCACGATATCCGCGACTAATCAGTTCTCTGGGGAGCGAGCTTGCTCGCGATGGCGTCCGCTCAGCGTGCCTCAATGCACGGACTGATCAGCCGGCAAGTGGATCACCCGTGGCCGTTCCAGCGGTGCCAGGGGCGGTGGCTGCAACTCAGGGCCGAGCAGATGGAAATGCGGCACGACATGGCTGATGTCGCCATCCTGATTGTTATGGATGATCTTCGAGCCAGGTTGGCGCAACGTATCCAGGCGTCCATCGGTCAATTTGAAACTGTCGCTGAGGCCTTGGTCGTCCACCACCGGAGCCGGCAGTCGACGCTGGGCGAAGCTGCGGCTTTTACGCTGCTGATAACGCGCCCAGGCGATCAGGACGACCGCGTTGACCAACGCAATCCAGCCGTAGATTTGCAGCGTCCCGAGGGTGTCGAAGGCCGAGCCGCCGAGTCGCGGGCCGGCGTGGCTGTCGAACAGCGGCCACAATCCACTAACCAGCAGGTACAGCAACCCAACCCACGCCAACACCGTAAACAGCACATCGATGACCACCAGGAAGGGCCGTTGCCGGGTCCGGATAATTTTCATCGGATGACTTCCTCTTCCTGATCGTCGAACGGTTTGATCCCGCGGTCCGGGCTGACCCAACGCGCACGCTTCTGATGCTGCCCGAACAGCACTTTTGGAAAGCTCACCAGGGTGGTGAACAGGCTGATCAGCCAGAACACCAATGGGTACCAGACCACCCAGAACATGATGTGCCACAAGCCTTTTTCGTAGCGCCGATCGATCAGGATGCTTACCGCGAACTGCAACAGGCACACCACTGCCAGCAACAGCCCGGTGAAGGCCGGCGGCATGAGGTGATCCACCGCGATAGCGGCCGGCATCTCGACGAATTTACCGGCACCCCAGAAGATCACCGACAGCAGGAAGGTGAATGCCCAGCCGGTGGACAGGCAATATTCGAACAGCAGCGGCCACAGATAGCGGTGGCGGTATTGCCAGATGCCTCGGATGTTCTTGAACAGCACCTCGGCGCCACCCTGGGCCCAACGTAGCCGCTGCCGCCACAAGCCACGCAGGGTTTCGGGCATGAGAATCCAGCACAGCGCCCGAGGCTCGTAGAAAATGCTCCAGTGGTCCAGCTGCAGCTTCCAACTGATGTCGATGTCTTCGGTGATCATGTCCGGACTCCAGTAGCCAACCCGGTGCAGGGCCGTGCGACGGAACGCGACGATGACGCCGGAGACGGTAAAGATCCGTCCGAAAACCCGCTGGGTGCGCTTGATCAGGCCGATGATCGAGGAGAATTCGCCGACCTGGACCCGGCCCACCAAAGTAGAACGGGTGCGAATGCGCGGGTTGCCGGTCACCGCGCCGAGGCGGGCGTTGTCGAGCATCGGCGCCACCAGATAGGCGCACGTGTTGGGTGCCAGCAATGCGTCCCCATCGATGCACACCAAATATTCACTGCGCGCAGCGATGGCGCCCATACGCAGGGCCACGGCTTTGCCCTGGTTTTCTGCCAAGTGCAGCACCCGCAGGCGCGGATCCTCGGCGGCCAGTTGGTCGAGCATCTGGGCGGTGTTGTCCTTCGAGCCGTCGTTGATTGCGATGACTTCGATGTTCGGGTAGTGCTGGCCCAGCGCCGCGTGGATGGTGTCGACGACGTTGTCACCTTCGTTGAAGCAAGGAACCAGGATGCTGATCAGCGGCTCGCCGGCCAACGGCGGTGGCAAGGTGTCGTCCTTCCATGGCCAATGGCGCTCCCAGTGCAGCCAGAAATACAGGCCGCCGGCGATCCACAGCCCGGACATGAACAATGGGTAAAAGAACACGAAGTCCATCAGGAATTGCCCGGTGACCAGGAAGATCAGGCCCAGGGGCACCCCAAGGACGATCGCCAGCACCAGCAGGGCGAGCAGTCTGTCGAGCATGTCAAGGATTCCACTTGTTGGAGAGCGCCGGCCGCACGGTTTTCACAGGGGGCTGGTCTTCGATGAAGTTGTCCGGGTAGTAGCCAAAACTGGTCACGCCTTTGCGCTTGAGCCGCCCCATCCAGTCGGCCAATTGTTCGCCGTCGATGTCGCTGACCGGCTTGCTGTCCCAGTCACGAGCCTGCAGTTCGAACACCGTGCGCTTGAGCGCGCCGGGGCGAGCCTTGACGGTGTCCACCAAGCGCTCGAGCCAGGGGCCTGACTGCTTGCGGGTCTGCTTCTCCATCAGCGGCATGGCCATCGGTGCAGTCCAGTCGTAGGCGCCGAGGAAGTCGTCGAGGTTCTGGGCGAACCAGGCTTCGCTTTGCGGATTGAGCATCGGCTCGGCAAAGATATTGCGCGCCGTCAGTACCTGCGGGCCGCGAATCGCCCGGACCTTGGCGGTCAGCTCCTGAGTGAAGTCGATCAGGTAGCGGCTCTTGAAGCGGGTCCAGCGCTGCATCGCCGCCGGATCGTCCCGCAGGGCAGCGATGGACGCCGGCAAGCCGTTGGCGCCGTAGACTTTCAAGGCCGCCGGGCCGGCATCCTCAAAGTCGGAGAACACCGCGTCGTCGTGGTACAGGACGCCGTCCAGGGAACTCATCCGCGCCAGGTCTTCATAGATTTCGCCGATGACCTTGCGCACCGCCGGGTCGAACGGCGACAAGCGCACATACTGATCCGGGGCAACACCGGTCTTGCCCGTTTCCGGATCCCAGCGTTGTACCCGTTGCAGTTTCGCGTCCAGGGCGAAACTGAGCACCGGCATCCAGGCATAGACCTTGGCATTGGCCCGGGTGCGCAATTGCCAGGCAACCCGGTCGAACAAGTCGGCCCGTACCGGCAGGTGGCGGTTGGGGAAGTACAGTGAGTGCACCAGACCGTCGCCTTTCGGATCGGCAAAGGCTTGCAGGAATACCGTGTTGGCGCCGAGGTCGGAAATGCGTTGGATCAACCTGCCGACGTTGGCTTCCTGCTGCACGGGATCCGGGTCGTAAACGTAATCCAAATCGACATGCACCACGCGCATCGGCTCAAGCGTCTGCACGGATACGACGCTTTCGGCGAAATGAGCGCCATCCGGATCGGACGACACCAGAAAGCGCGGGCCACTCATCAAGTTATCGAGGCTGTCGAGACCATCCTCCAGGGTCAGGGCCATTTCATAACCCTCGCTGCCAATCACCTGTAGCGCGGTGCCGTCGGCTTCCCCATAAGGCCAGACCCAGACGCGTGGGCTGTAGCCGGTGACCTTACGAATTTTTTCGGAAATGGCGGCGACGTCCTTACGCAGGCGTGCCTGGAAATCGGCTTCGGTTTCATAGTTTCCGGTGGCCGGATCGTAGCGCCGTGTCGTCGCCGCAGGCTGTTGGTTGCCTTGCGGGTTGGCGAGTACACCTTTGTGATTGGCGTCGGTGTGGGCGGCGATTTCCACCAGGCCCGACTTTGAAACTTCGCGAATCTGCTCCCAGGTCAAGAACTCGGAACGCTTGCGCGGGACGCCGGCGAAATCCACCGGCTGGTTCAACGGCGTGTCCACCCAGCTGCCGACCGGAGCCAGGATCGCCGGCCAGTTATAGGCACGCAGAATAGGCATGACGCGGGTGTAGAAGCTCGAATAGCCATCGTCGAAGCTCAGCAGCACCGCACGGGGCGGCAGTTCGGGGCCGCCATTGCGGGCGGTAATGATCTGGTCGACGGTGACCGGCTGATAGTTGTTTTCCCGCAGCCATGCCAGTTGCTCGATCAGCCGCTCGGTACGCACGGCCACCAGCGCCTGGTCCGGGTCAAGGTCCTCGACGTCGTGGTAGGCGATGCCGAGCACATGGTTCTTGGGCCATGGCGCATCGTTGGCGGCCAGCGGACGCAGCGAGGGCGGCGTGAACGCCGGGGCTTGCTGGGCACAAGCGCTGATCAGCAAGACCCCCAGCAGAAGGATGAATCGCGAAATAACGGGCATCTTCAAACTCTTCTAGAAGCGGTAGGTGAGGTCGACAAGCAGGCGCAGGTCGCTTTCGCGATCGCCGTCGTAAGGGCGGTTGAGCCAGCTCAGCGTGGCGCCGGCCTCGACCACATCGTTCCAGAGGAAACGCTGGCCATAGCTGAGCAACCCCATGGCAGCGGTGCTGTAGTCGCGTTGGCTGTAAGTACCGGCACCGACCTGGAACTGCTGGCTCCAGGTGGTTTCGTAGCGGCGATACAACACGTGATTGGCGCTCACGGTCGGCATGACGCTGAAGTCCGACTTGGGATTGAAGTAAGGCACTTCGTTGGAACCGCTGTTGCGGCTGGCCGCCACGTCCAGCCCCAGCTGAACTTGCAGGCGCGGCGTGCTGTAGACGCCTTCGCGACCGGTCAACTGGGTCTCCAGACGGTGATTGCCATCGCTGAAGTGCGATGGGCTGACAGCCAACCGCCACTCACGGCTTTCATTGGCTCGCCATCGAACGAAACCACTCCCACCGTTGGCGCGTACGCCACTGTTGAGCGCCCGCAGCGGAGTGTTGGCCGAGAGGTAATCCAGGCTACCGCCGTACTGCCAGTGATCATCGATGTCCCGGGCCACGGCCAGGCGCGCGCCCTGCTTGTCGCCGGAACCGTAGGAATGACTGGAAACCTCGGCTTCCAATGTCATGTCCCGGGTGCGGCGCTCCACACCCAGGCGCTGCCAACGATGGTGCCCGGTGCCTTCCTCGAAATCACCGGTGGCGTAGCCGGCGCCGCCGAATAACCGCCAGTCCTCGTCGATGGGCGGGCTGTAGAGCAGGGTTTCGATACCAAAGTCACGGCTGCCAGTGACCGCACCGGCGTCGCCGTTACCGCCGCCATAACTCTTGCCGGTGTAGGCTTCGATGCGCAGTTCGGCCATGTCGTGCACGTCGCGCTGGCGTTGCAGGCGTTTGACGTGGGCATTTTCTGAATAGCGGGCGACCACGTCGTCGGTCAGCGCATCCAACTGTCGCCACTCCTGCAAGTCCATGGCGGCACGGGCCTGGGCGATTTCCAGGTCACGGTTGCGCGGGATCGTGGCCTCAACTTCCTTGAGCAAGCTTTCCGAGCGGCGCGGCCAATCACGGGCCTGATAAAGATCGGCCTGGGCCAGGCGCATGCCGGTGTTGCCAGGGCCCTGATTGACCAATTCTTCCAGGCGCGCTTCGGCAGAGGGCAAGTCGGCGCCGTAGGTCCCCGCCTGGGCGGCGAGCTGTTGGGCGTCCATCCATTCATCGTTGGGGTTGCCGATCGGCAGGCCCTTGAGCTCGATGCGTGGACGCTGGGATTTCGCCATGTCTTCGGCCAGCGCACGGGCCTCTTCGGATTGTTCGCCTTCCAGCAGCGCGTAGTAGAGCGCGGTATTGTCTTCGAAACGGTCCGCCGGATCGGCGTCAGGCGCCGCCAGCACGCGACGGTAAAGGTCGATAGCGATTTCCGGCTGGCGCTGTTCCAGGTACGAAGACGCTACCCAGCGCAAGGCATAAGTCGGAATGCTCACGCCTTCTGCGATGAGCTTTTGATATTCGGTGATCACTTCAGCCCGACGGGCGCGGGCGTTGAGCGCCCCCATGCGATCGATGCGCCAACGGAGCACGTCGTCATGGGCCTGCGCCAAGGGCGTCCAGGTGGCGAGTAGCTTGTCGTAGTCGGCCAGGGCACGGTCAGCAATGACGAAACGCTCCGACTCGCTGCGGCTCGTCATGTCGGACAGGCGTACCCGCTCAGCCGCTACGTCGCCCTCCAAACGTCGTTGCACGCCACGGTCAATCAGCCCCGGCTGTAGACGTGCCAGACGCAGCGCCGGTTCGGGCAGCCGGGCACGTTGCAGGGCAATGATGTATTCACGCGCCACTTCCGGCTTGTTGCCAGCGCGAGTGAAGGCCTGATCGTATTCGAACAGCGCTTCATGAGGGTTGTTTGCGCGGGTCAGAGCGTAGCCTAGCGCCAATCGACGCATGGGGTCTGTCGGCTTGGCGGCGACCATGGCCCGGGCCCGACTGACGGCTTCGTCGGGCTTGCCACCGTCGGCTTGGGTCAGGGCGAGGCCCAGTTGCAGATCGGCACTTTGAGGGTCGATAACCAAGGCCTGGCGATAGAGCTCAGCGGCCGAATCCCAGCGCTTGAGGTTGCGATAGGCCCGTGCGGTTGCCGTCAGTGCCTGGATTGGCAAGTCGCGATGCCGCCCTTGGCTTTCATAGACATCCACCACCTCGGCATCGAGGCCAGCCCAACTGGCGATCTGCAGGTGATCGCTGATTTGTGCGGTGCTGGCTTGGCCCGCCGGCACCTGGCGCAGTTCGCTCAGTGCCGGCATGTAATGGCCGGCACGGGCGTCTAGCACCTTCTGGTCATAGGCGGAATCGGCGCACGCCAACAGCGGCCAGCACAATTGGCTGCACAGCGCGACGCGAAACAACGGGCGCAAACCACGTTGAATAAAAGGACCCACAGTACGCGGCATTCGTCAGCATCCTTACATGGCCAGCCGGGTCGCAGTGCCCCCTTGCCCATCAAACAGGAAGCCGGATCAAGGAAATCCAGCCAAGCTCTAATGGGCTTAGTCTTGCACTCTCGGGCAGGCCATTTTTCAGAACGCCATAATTCTTCAGAATCGATACAGATTTGCCGGCCAATCGACAGGCATAAAAAAACCCGGTCGTGCGCAAGTTGCACGAACCGGGTTTTGTATTGCTTGAAAAGATTACTCCACGGCGACGCCGCCGCCGCCGAGCTTGTTCATCACAAACGCCGTAAATTGCTCTACGGTCATTTTCTGGCCGTTGAAATCAACCTGATTGTTGGCGTAGTGCAACTTGGTAACCACGTCGTTGCCTTCCAGGGTCGCCAGCTGAGAACCGACCGCCATGGCACTGAACATGTCGCTGGTGGCAGTGGCCTGGTCAGCGATCAGCTTGGCATCGGTCTGGCCTTCCATTTGTGCCTGCAAGGTCATCAGGTCAACCAGCATTGGCTTGGAGACTTTGACGTTGAAATCCAGCAGGGCGAGCAACTGACGGCCCAACTCATCCGGTGGCAGGTCCATGGACTGCGGCTTGGCCAGGTCGATGGTGAGGTTGGCGCGGCTTTCACCGTTCGCAGTATTGAACGAAAGGTTCTCCAACGCCACTTGTGGGGCGCCGGCCAGGAGCTTCGCCAGATCAGCTTTGACTTGCGCTTCTTCGGCTTCGGTCAGGTTCAACTCAGGCGTTGGTTCACCGGCTGCAGCGGCCTCGGCAGCGGCCTTCTCGTAGGGTTGCAGCTTGGTCTGGTAGATCTGCATCAGCGACATGGTGGCCGGGATGTCCAGGTTCTTCACGCTGACGGCCATTTGGGCCGCACCAACGGCTTTATCGTTGAACGACAATTCACCGATCTTGTAATCGGCCCGGCCCGAAGCGCTGGTGCCGCTCTCGGTGCTGCTGTTCTTCATCTCGAAATTCTTCAAGCCCAGCACCGACTTCGGCTCGCCGAAGGTGGCCTTGGTGCTGCTCAGTAGCAGGGTGTTGTCACCCATGTAGTAACCGTAGGAACTCTTGGTCAGGTTGCTGGCCAATGTCAGGCCATTGAGCTCAACCTGAACCGGCGTCTGGTCCTCAGAGACAGTGGTCAGCTTGAAGCTGTCCATGTAGCCGTCGGCCTTGATTTTCTGTCCTTGCGCGCTGGCGGCCAGGTCGATCTTGAAGCCGGAGAATGTCAGCTGGGTTTGCTCATCCAGCTTGGTATCCAGGGGCAGCAGCTCGTAGGTGCCATTGATGGACTCGTCATAGCCCAGGTTGACCACGCCTTGGAGCGGTGACTTGTCCTTGCTGGCGGCGAACCACTTATCGGTCAACGGATTGCGCTCAAGCGCGGTGTGACTGGTGGCCATGACCGGCAGCCACTTGAGCGTTACCAGGCGCGAGAACGGCAGCGGACCGTGTTCGATCTTGTCGACGAAGAGCAGCTCAACCGGCTCCCCTCCAAAGATTTCGCCTTCGCCCTTGAGGCGGTAGTGGGCTGTGCTGCTGAATGTTCCGCGGTCCAGGGATACCAGTTCCAGGGCGGCATTGCTGTTGGAACCGGCCAAAGCCGTCTGCATTTGTTTGTTGCTATCGGCAATAGCGTTTTTCAACACGCCTTCGAGTTTGGTCCCGGTGTACCAGGCGCCGCCCGCGCTGACAGCACCAATGGCCACGACTATTCCAAGAAGTACGCTTGCTGATTTATTCATGAGTGACCCGAGTGATATCCATGGTTAAAGAAAGCCGTCGTCTTCCCTGACCCGCAAAGGGAGGTGACTCGACGTCGTAAAGTGGAGGGAGATTACCATCAGGCGCGCATGCGGGCCCAATGTTTAAAGGGGGGAAAAGTTGTTCTTGAGAGGTGGTCTACGAATACTGGACCTCAATTTCGTCGAGCTGATGATCAAATGTCTTTAGTCGAGCGGTCCACGTATACACCAATACTTCAAAATCACGATTGATCACGGTTGCGCCGGATGAGTCTGCGCGCGAGTCACAGAAGTCCAACTGGTAGCGCTCACGGGCCATGGCGTTAGCGACGTCGCACAGTTCACGGGCGTTATTGAGCCAATGCCAGCCGTCCTGGGTGACTTGTTTGTCCAGCGCAGCGCATTGGACCTTCAGGGCCTCGAGGCTTTTTTCCAGTGGGGTGCCGGTAAGCTCACCCATGACTTCCTGGAATGTGCGGCCAGGCTGCCAGTAACTGCCCCAGAAATATCGATCGAACACTGTTTCAACACGCCGGAGCGCAACTTTGGTGTCCCAGATGAGTACCAATGTCTTGCCTTGCTCGAGGTGTTTTTTCTTGATGCGCTGGCCTTGAAGCGACGCCCAGGCCACGATCGCAATGGATATCACCCCGATCAACGCTGCCGCGCTATCGAGAAAAAGCAGCGCCTTGTCGATCTGATGAGTGAGCATGACGCCGTAGAAGTAAGTCGCCGAGAGCAGCAACAACGCCGTTATGGCGCACCAAAAGCCGGGAGCATAAGGGTTTTTCATTATTGGAATCCCCATGACCAGTGACGGCGCGGGCCCCTGTTTGCCAGTGCCCGACTATCACAGCATAGCAACGGCGTCGGGGTTTGCCGGGGCGTCGAGCGCAATAAGAGCCTCGATCCGATTACCGGCCCAAAACGACAAAACCCCTGTCTGCTGATGCAGACAGGGGTTCTGGGAATTCAATCTTGACGATGACCTACTCTCACATGGGGAAACCCCACACTACCATCGGCGATGCATCGTTTCACTGCTGAGTTCGGGATGGGATCAGGTGGTTCCAATGCTCTATGGTCGTCAAGAAATTCGGTGACCGGCACGTCCAGCAGCAACGAGCCAGCGAAAATCGATAACTTCTACTTAAAACAAAACCCCTACCTGCGTCAGCAGATAGGGGTTTCGGAATTTAATCTTGACGATGACCTACTCTCACATGGGGAAACCCCACACTACCATCGGCGATGCATCGTTTCACTGCTGAGTTCGGGATGGGATCAGGTGGTTCCAATGCTCTATGGTCGTCAAGAAATTCGGTAGCCAGCGCGTGCCTTGCGGTCACGTTCCAGCGAATGGGTATGTGATAGCTTTTCGGTGTTTTGTGACGTTCGAACTTTCGGTTCGTTTCG
>NZ_LHVI01000038.1:0-160923 GCF_001269755.1 Pseudomonas sp. Q12-87
AATCGTTGGTTACATCTTTGATTTCTCGCGGAGTAACTTGTGATGCTGATAATCTGTTGACTAGCAGTCTGACCCCACAAGCACCCACACGAATTGCTTGATTCAGTTGTTAAAGAGCGGTGGGTTGATTCTTTCGTCTCAACCGAGGCGCGCATTCTACAGCGCCTGGTGTTGCTGTCAAGCGGTTATTTTCAGAAGTTTTCAAAGTTTCGCTTCGGAAACATCAACAACTTCAACCACTTGCGCTTCCGATCTCTCGTTAGCGGGAGGCGAATTCTACAGCGTTACTCGCTGCTGTCAACACCTCTTTTTCACCGCTTTCGACCGAGAAGATCGAATCGTCAACAGAGCCTTACAACACCGCCCCATCAACTCCTTCCGGACCTCGATGAACTGAAGCCCCGCACCCTCGAAACCTACTTAACTCATTGAATATCAAGGAGTTTTCCGTTTCGACTGCGCCGGAAGTGGGGCGAATTATAGACGTCTGGATTTTGCCGTCAACCTTTAATTTCGCTTTTCTATCAAGAAGTTACCGAATGCCTGGAAACCAAGCTCCCGGCATCCTGAAAGGCTTCCTCTTCTATATAGAAGAACGACTCAAAGCACGCCGGCTTCTTTGAACGCCGTCACAGCCATCTCATCCAACCCCAACACTCGCTGCAAGACCTCCAGCGTATGCTCCCCTAATAAAGGAGGCGCATTTCGGTACTCCACGGGCGTTTCGGAGAGACGAATCGGGCTAGCCACCTGGGGGACCTTGCCAGCCAGCACGTGAGGCAATTCCATCGCCAATCCACGCGCTTGTACCTGAGGATCAGCAAATACCTGAGCAAGGTCGTTGATTGGTCCGCAAGGCACACCCGCCCGCTCCAACTGGACCACCCACTCGGCGGTGGTCTTGAACACCGTCGCCTGGCGAATCAAAGGAATCAGCACCGCTCGGTTTGCCACCCGCAACTTGTTGGTGGCAAACCGGGGGTCGTCGGCCCACTGAGGCTGACCGGCCACCTCGGCGAACTTTCGGAACTGGCCATCATTACCAACGGTAAGGATGAAGTCTCCGTCAGCCGTAGGAAAATCCTGATAAGGCACGATATTCGGATGGGCGTTGCCTAGCCGCTTCGGCGCGTTGCCTGTGGTCAGGTAATTCATTGCCTGGTTAGCCAGGCAAGCCACCTGAACATCCAGCAATGCCATATCAATGTGCTGCCCGCCACCTTCATGATCGCGATGAGCCAGCGCCGCCAGAATGGCGGCAGTCGAATACAGCCCCGTGAGAATATCCGTCAGCGCAACCCCAACCTTGACCGGACCCGCCCCTTCATCACCTTCAGGCCGACCAGTGAGGCTCATCAAGCCCCCCAACCCTTGAATCATAAAGTCATAGCCAGCGCGCTTGGCATAAGGGCCGGTCTGACCAAAACCAGTGATCGAGCAGTAGATCAATTCTGGATTGATTGTCTTCAGCGACTCGTAATCCAACCCATAAGCCGCCAACCCGCCGACTTTGAAATTCTCGATCAGGATGTCGGACTTGGCCGCCAACTCTTTTACCAGACGCTGCCCTTCCGGACGCGTGAAGTCGATGGTGACCGATTGTTTGTTACGGTTGGCCGATAAGTAGTAAGCCGCTTCAGTCGTATTCTCACCACGAGCATCCTTTAAGAAGGGCGGGCCCCAGGCGCGCGTATCGTCACCATTACCGGGACGTTCGACCTTGATGACGTCCGCCCCCAGGTCCGCCAGGATCTGTCCGGCCCACGGCCCTGCCAATACTCTCGATAAATCCAATACCCGCAGATGCGAAAGCGCGCCCATGGCCGTTCTCCTATTAATAGAACGCCTGGATACCCGTTTGCGCACGCCCAAGAATCAGCGCATGTACGTCATGAGTGCCTTCATAAGTGTTCACCACCTCCAGGTTCACGAGATGACGAGCGATGCCGAACTCATCGGAAATACCGTTGCCGCCCAGCATGTCCCGCGCCATGCGCGCGATATCCAAGGACTTGCCGCAGGAGTTGCGCTTCATGATCGAGGTGATCTCAACCGCGGCGGTACCTTCATCTTTCATACGTCCTAGACGCAGACATCCTTGCAAGGCGAGGCAAATTTCTGTCTGCATGTCGGCCAACTTCTTCTGGATCAACTGAGTGGCAGCCAGCGGACGACCGAACTGCTGGCGGTCCAGCGTGTATTGGCGAGCGGTGTGCCAGCAGAACTCAGCGGCACCCAAGGCCCCCCAAGAAATACCATAACGTGCCGAGTTCAAGCAGGTGAACGGCCCCTTCAGACCGCGCACGTCAGGAAAAATGTTTTCTTCCGGAACGAACACGTTGTCCATGACAATCTCGCCCGTGATCGACGCACGCAACCCGACCTTGCCATGGATAGCCGGAGCACTCAGGCCTTTCCAGCCCTTCTCAAGAACGAAACCGCGAATATCACCCGCATCGTCCTTACCCCAAACGACAAATACGTCAGCAATCGGGCTGTTAGTAATCCACATCTTGCTGCCCGTCAGGCTGTAGCCTCCTTCCACTTTGCGCGCACGAGTAATCATCGCGCCCGGGTCAGAACCGTGGTTCGGCTCGGTCAGACCGAAGCAGCCGATCCACTCGCCCGATGCCAGCTTCGGCAAGTACTTCTGTTTTTGCGCCTCGGTGCCGAATTCATTGATCGGTACCATGACCAGCGAGGATTGCACGCTCATCATCGAACGGTAGCCGGAATCGACACGCTCCACTTCTCGAGCGATCAAGCCATAGCTGACGTAGTTCAGCCCACTACCGCCGTACTGCTCGGGAATGGTTGCCCCCAGGAGTCCGACTTCACCCATCTCACGGAAGATCGCCGGGTCGGTTTTTTCATGGCGGAACGCCTCCAGCACCCGTGGCGCGAGCTTTTGCTGGGCGAATTGCTCGGCAGTGTCGCGGATCATGCGTTCTTCTTCAGTGAGCTGCTGATCCAGCAACAATGGGTCGATCCAATTGAAGCTCGCTTTACCGGCCATGAAAGAGTCCTCACCAATTGAATGAATAATCGTGGATTGATCCTAGGCTCCGTTTCCTACAAGGGCAAACGAGGATTCCGCATGCTGTTGTGCTAATTTCTCACTCCGAAAGTGCCTAAAACGCCGTTTATATCGATGACGAGTGAGGTAGCCGTACATGCGTCGCAAAATTCCCAGCACTGCCGCCCTGATCAGTTTCGAGGCTGCTGCACGCCACGAGAGCTTTACCAAGGCCGCGCAAGAGCTGTCTCTAACGCAAGGTGCGGTCTGCCGGCAAATCGCCAGCCTGGAAGACTTCCTAAGCGTGGAGCTTTTCCGTCGCTCACGTCGCGGCGTCAAGCTGACCGAAGCGGGCCTTTCCTACAGTCGCCGGGTTGCCACTCAACTGGACGCCGTCGAACGTGACACGCTTTCGGTGATGGGACACACCGGCGCGAACGTAATTGAACTGGCGGTGGTGCCGACGTTTGGCACCCAATGGCTGCTACCGCGCCTGAAGGACTTCCAGCAGCGACATCCGGAAGTGATCGTCAACCTGACCAACCGCACGCGTCCGTTTCTGTTTGCAGACACGGACTTCGACGCCGCCATCTATTTCGGAGATGCGGATTGGTCCGGTACCGAATCCCACAAATTGATGGGAGAAAATCCGATGCCGGTATGCAGCCCAGCTTTATTAGACGGTCGTGACGGCCTGTCGCCAGAAGCCATTGCCGAAATGCCCTTGCTTCAGCAGACCACACGCCCCTATGCGTGGCGCCAATGGTTCAACTCACAAAACCTGAACATCGCGCGCGACCTGACAGGACCACGTTATGAACTATTCTCAATGCTTGCCCAAGCAGCGATGCACGACATGGGGATTGCCTTGATCCCGCCATTCCTGATCCAACGCGAGTTGGCGGAAAAACGCTTGGTGGTTGCCAACAGCAACGCCCTGTCGAGCATTAAGGCTTACTACCTGATGATTCCAGAACGAAAAGTCGAATCCGCATCACTGAAAGCCTTTCGTGATTGGCTGGTGGAACAGGCGAGAAGTTATCACCTTGATAAATAAGGCTATTATGGGCTTTGAAATAGGTAGTAGAACATCCGACAACCCTACAGATATAAATATTTGTCGCATTTTTTGGAACTGTTTATGACTCAGTACAATCGTCCCAAACCGTTGAGCTACGTGGCTTTGAGCCATAACGAACCGCTCATAAGGCCTCATTCATCTTAGCGATGGGATAATTTTCGGTTGGACTGCGTAGATCCTTTTAAATCAAGGCCTGCAAGGGACTTCATCTGTCGGTTGCGACATTCGGTCACAGGGTGACTTGTAGTTAATTTTCCGTCACACGTCATAATCCCTTGAAGGGCTGAATTTTCGCCTGCAAAATGCCGCGCCCCGCCTGTCTCGGCGGGATCGTGCTGATCGGCCGCCCCAGTCGCACCATCCGAAGTGCCTGGGTTTACTCAATAAGATCACGCAGGAGATTTGACGTGCACATTGGTGTTCCCCTCGAAACCCAAACGGGTGAAACACGGGTTGCTGCTACCCCGGAAACCATCAAGAAGCTGATCGGCCAAGGCCATAAAGTCACTGTCCAAAGCGGCGCCGGTATTAAAGCCAGCGTTATCGACAGTGCCTACGAAGCAGCGGGCGCAACCATTGGCAGCGCCAGCGAGGCGTTCGGCGCCGAGTTGATCCTCAAGGTGGTCGCCCCCAGCGACAGCGAGCTGACGCTGATCAAGAGTGGCACCGTTCTGGTGGGCATGCTCAACCCGTTCAACAACGAAACCATCGGCAAGCTGGCCGAACGCGGCATTACCGCGTTCGCCCTCGAGGCCGCACCACGCACCTCCCGCGCACAGAGCCTGGACGTGCTGTCATCCCAAGCGAACATCGCCGGCTATAAGGCCGTGCTGCTGGCCGCCCATCACTACCCACGCTTCATGCCGATGCTGATGACTGCCGCAGGCACCGTGAAAGCGGCGCGCGTGCTGATTCTCGGCGCCGGTGTGGCCGGGCTGCAGGCGATTGCGACGGCCAAGCGCCTGGGCGCGGTGATCGAGGCTTCGGACGTGCGTCCTGCGGTAAAAGAGCAAATCGAATCCCTTGGCGCCAAGTTCGTCGACGTGCCTTATGAAACCGATGAAGAGCGTGAATGCGCCGTCGGCGTCGGCGGTTACGCCCGGCCCATGCCTGCCAGCTGGATGCAGCGCCAGGCCCAGGCCGTGCACGAGCGCGCCAAACAGGCTGACATCGTCATCACCACCGCGCTGATTCCGGGCCGCAAGGCACCGACGCTGCTGAGTGCCGAAACCGTCGCGCAGATGAAACCTGGCTCGGTGGTCGTCGATCTCGCAGCGGCCCAAGGCGGCAACTGCCCGCTGACCGTGGCTGATCAGGTCGTGATCGAAAATGGCGTGACCATTTGCGGCCCGACCAATCTGGCCGGCGAAGTCGCGGCCGACGCTTCGGCGCTATACGCCCGCAACCTGCTGGACTTCCTGAAGCTGGTCTTCACCAAGGAAGGTCAGTTCGACGTGAACCTGGAAGACGACATCGTCGCCGCGTGCCTGATGTGCCGCGACGGCCAAGTCATCCGTAAAAACGCCTAAGCAGGGATTCAGACAATGGAAGAGCTTATCTCCCCCGGTATCTACAACCTGATCATCTTTGTGCTGGCAATTTATGTCGGTTACCACGTGGTCTGGAACGTAACGCCTGCACTGCACACACCGTTGATGGCGGTGACCAATGCCATTTCGGCGATCGTGATCGTCGGCGCCATGCTGGCCGCCGCGCTGACCGTGACGCCGCTGGGCAAAACCATGGGCACACTCGCCGTGGCCCTGGCCGCCGTGAACGTGTTCGGCGGCTTCCTGGTGACGCGCCGCATGCTTGAGATGTTCAAGAAAAAAGCCCCGAAAGCCGTAAAAGAAGAGGCGCCCAAGTAATGAGCATGAACCTGGTAACGACGCTCTACCTGATCGCGTCCATCTGTTTCATCCAGGCCCTCAAAGGCCTGTCGCACCCCACCACATCGCGCCGTGGCAACCTGTTCGGCATGCTCGGCATGGCGCTGGCGGTGCTCACTACCGTGGGCCTCATCTATAAGCTGGGTGCTGAGCTTGCGACCGCCGGTATCGGCTACGTCATCGTCGGCCTGCTAGTCGGCGGCACCGCCGGCTCGATCATGGCCAAGCGCGTCGAGATGACCAAGATGCCGGAGCTGGTGGCGTTCATGCACAGCATGATCGGCCTGGCGGCGGTGTTCATTGCCATCGCGGCAGTGGTTGAGCCGCAATCCCTGGGCATCGTCAAGCAGCTGGGCGATTCGATTCCGGCCGGCAACCGTCTGGAGCTGTTCCTCGGGGCAGCGATCGGTGCGATCACCTTCTCCGGTTCGGTGATCGCGTTTGGCAAGCTGTCGGGCAAGTACAAGTTCCGCCTGTTCCAAGGCGCACCCGTACAGTTCGGTGGTCAACACAAGCTCAACCTGATCCTCGGCCTGGCAACCCTGGGCCTGGGCCTGGCATTCATGCTCACCGGCAATCTCAGCGCCTTCGCCTTGATGTTGGCCCTGGCGTTCGTGCTGGGCGTGCTGATCATCATCCCGATTGGCGGCGCCGATATGCCCGTCGTTGTGTCGATGCTCAACAGCTATTCGGGCTGGGCTGCAGCGGGTATCGGGTTCTCGCTGAACAACTCGATGCTGATCATTGCCGGCTCGTTGGTAGGCTCAAGCGGTGCGATCCTGTCGTACATCATGTGTAAGGCGATGAACCGTTCGTTCTTCAACGTGCTGCTTGGCGGTTTCGGCAACACAGCGGATGCCGCTGGCCCGGCAGGTTCCAAGGAAGCCCGTCCGGTTAAATCCGGTTCCGCTGACGATGCGACCTTCCTGCTGACCAACGCCGACACCGTGATCATCGTGCCGGGCTACGGCCTGGCGGTGGCGCGGGCACAGCATGCGCTCAAGGAGCTGACCGAAAAACTGACCCACCATGGCGTGACCGTGAAATACGCGATCCACCCGGTGGCCGGGCGCATGCCGGGGCACATGAACGTATTGCTGGCCGAGGCCGAAGTGCCTTACGACCAGGTGTTCGAGATGGAGGACATCAACTCCGAGTTCGGCCAGGCCGACGTGGTGTTGGTGCTCGGTGCCAACGACGTGGTCAACCCCGCAGCGAAGAACGATCCGAAGTCGCCGATTGCCGGCATGCCGATCCTCGAGGCTTTCAAGGCCAAGACCATCATCGTCAACAAGCGCTCGATGGCCAGCGGTTACGCCGGCCTGGACAACGAGCTGTTCTATCTCGACAAGACCATGATGGTGTTCGGTGACGCCAAGAAGGTCATCGAAGACATGGTCAAAGCGGTGGAATAATCCTCACCGTTTCGCCAAAACGCCCCGACTTGTCGGGGCGTTTTGATTTGTATCAAGGCCCAGCGTTACGGATCCTGTAAAGATGTTTTGCCTGAAACCCCCGTAATAGACGCCTGAAATGCGACTTTTGTAGCGGGTCGGGTACCGCGCGAATTCACTAGACTGCGCATCCTGCTTCCAGCCCGAGATAACCACCTATGTACCGTGATCGCATCCGTCTGCCTTCGTTGTGGGAAAAAGTGACGAGCGCTGCTGAGGCAGCCTTGTTGATTCAGGACGGCATGACTGTCGGCATGAGCGGTTTCACCCGAGCCGGTGAGGCGAAAGCGGTTCCTCACGCCCTGGCCGAGCGTGCCAAGGTCACTCCGCTGAAAATCAACCTGATGACCGGCGCGAGCCTGGGTAACGACCTGGACAAGGAACTCACCGAAGCCGGTGTGCTGGCGCGTCGCATGCCTTTTCAGGTCGACAGCACGTTACGCAAGGCGATCAACGCAGGCGAAGTGATGTTCATCGACCAGCATCTCTCGGAAACCGTCGAGCAACTGCGCAACGGCCAGCTCAAGCTGCCCGACATTGCCGTGATCGAAGCAGTCGCCATTACCGAGCAAGGGCACATTGTGCCGACCACTTCGGTGGGCAACTCCGCCAGTTTCGCGATCTTCGCCCGGCAAGTGATTATTGAAATCAACATGGCGCACAATCCGAATCTGGAAGGGCTGCACGACATCTATATCCCGACCTACCGCCCCACGCGCACGCCTATTCCTCTGGTAAAAGTCGATGACCGTATCGGCAGCACGGCGATTCCGATCCCACCGGAAAAGATCGCCGCCATTGTCATTACCAACCAACCGGATTCGCCTTCGACCGTCATACCACCAGACAGCGATACGCAGGCCATTGCCGATCACTTGATCGACTTCTTAAAGCAGGAAGTGGCAGCCGGGCGCATGACCAACAAACTCGGCCCGTTGCAGGCCGGTATTGGCAACATCGCCAATGCGGTGATGTGCGGGCTGATCGATTCGCCGTTCGAAGATCTGACCATGTATTCCGAGGTCTTGCAGGACTCAACGTTTGATCTGATTGATGCCGGCAAGCTGAGCTTCGCTTCAGGCAGCTCCATTACCTTGTCGAGTCGACGCAACGCCGACGTGTTTGGACACCTGGAGAAGTACAAGGACAAACTGGTCCTGCGCCCGCAGGAAATTTCCAACCATCCCGAGGTCGTGCGCCGGCTTGGCATCATCGGCATCAACACCGCGCTTGAGTTCGATCTGTACGGCAACGTCAACTCCACTCATGTCTGCGGCACGCGCATGATGAATGGCATTGGCGGCTCGGGGGACTTTGCCCGCAACGCGCATCTGGCGATTTTCGTGACCAAGTCGATCGCCAAGGGTGGCGCGATTTCCAGCGTCGTGCCGATGGTCAGCCATGTGGATCATACCGAGCATGACGTCGACATCCTGGTGACCGAAATCGGCCTGGCCGACTTGCGAGGCCTTGCGCCAAGGGAGCGGGCCCGTGTGGTCATCGACAATTGTGTGCATCCGTCGTACCGCCAGGCGCTGAATGATTACTTCGAAGCTGCGTGCGCTTTAGGTGGGCATACGCCACATATCTTGCGTGACGCACTGAGCTGGCACCTGAACCTGGAAGAAACCGGGCGGATGTTGGCGGTTTGATACAGCTGGATCAGCTGTTGTGTAGATACAGTTTTTGTCAGCTGCTCTCCAAGAAGGAACATTGACAAAAACTGTACTGCTGTACCGGTTGTTTTCGACTGTCTTTTCGGACGAACTCTTATTAAAACGCCAAATACGCACCAAAGCAGTGCGCACAAGTACAGTTGCCTCAATATTGACCAGCACACCGCTGTTTAACAGTTAACTGGTCTCTCACAATACAGGTGAACTGTATCTAGAGAGACTGGCCAAACCAGAGGATCATGGGCACCAGTTAAACCACTACCTAATCCCGCCACAAGCGGAAGGATGTCAACCATGGAACGTACACTCAGTTCCGAGCTGTTTTTCGAAGACAAAGCTGAAAAAAACCAGGCTTCCCTGCCTCTTCGCGTTATCGCTAACCTGATGTTGTGGCAGCGCCGCATCGCCAGCCGCCACCAGTTGGCTCGTCTGGATTCGCGCCTGCTGGCCGACGCCGGTATCAGCGAAGCACAACGCTACGAAGAGCTGAGCAAGCCGTTCTGGCGCTAACTTAGCGTCGCTGGCCCTGACCCACCGGGTCCACCGCCAGCACCGAATTGAACAAACAAGACCCGTCGCGGGTAACCGCGACGGGTCTTGTCGTTTCAGGGTTTGATTCTCGAAAATGGGCTGGAAATTACAGTTTAAGAAAATAGTTAAGATGACCAGTACAGTTTCGTCATTGGCATTTGCATGCGCACACGGATCATTGGTAAAAGCTGTCAGCCGAAGCGTTCTGCCCTAATATCAATGCAAACGTGGCGAAGCGAATCGAGGATGCGTCTCTTCTACCAGCTACCTGCGCCACAGGCCCCCTTACGTTAAAGGAGTTTCACCATGACCCGTCTCCGTCTGCTCAGCGCAACGGCCCTGTTGGCTTTGGCCGCTCACGCCAACGCCAGCAGCTTTATCGTTACCACCGACTCCATCGTCGGCGCTCTCAAGGCCACATCCGATGCGAGCTCCGACGCAACCTCATCGCTGCGGGACAACAAAATCGTTCAGGCCGCCCGCGATGACGCCGCCAGCTTCGTCGCCAGCGAAGGTGCCATTCGCGGCGTGAAACTGGAAAGCGCCCTGGATTACATCCGCCAACAGGCACCCCAGCTGAACGCCACCGATGCGCAGTTGGCCCAGGCAATTCTGGTTATCTGATGCAACATGAAACATCGGGCACCATAAGGTGTTCCGGTGTTTCAGCGCTGGCTCTGGACCGAGGGTTTGCGCTAGCCTTCAGGCTCACTATCAACCGTCGAGCCCCATGCGTTTTTACTCACATCTGCCCATCGTTTTTTCATTTGCAGCGTTTTGCTGGTCCATCACGGCCCAAGCCTTCGATGTGTCTACCCAGCAGGTGGTCGTCAGCGGCTATGCCACGAGCATGGTGACCTCCGCGCCCTTCGACCATAAAATGATCGTCGCCGCTCGCGATGATGCCGCGGCATTCATCGCCAGTGACGGACAGCTGCGAGGTGCACAGCTGGAATCGGCCTTGGATTACCTGCGGCGGACCCAGCCGAAACTTCATGTCAGCGACCTTGAACTGGCACAGGCAATTCTCGTCCAATAGTTATCTTTATTTTCCGGAGTCGTTCCATGCGTAGCCCGCTGATTGCTGCCGCCCTAGGCCTGCTGGTATTGGCCGATGTGGCCCAGGCACATACCCTGGTAGCCACCAGTAACATCATCGTTCGCGCTTCCCAGCGCACGATTGATTTCACTTCCGACACCACCACATCCATCCGTGATTCCAAAATCGTGCGTGAAGCCCACGACGACGCGGCCAGTTTCGTCGCCAGTAACGGTGAAATCCGCGGGGCTCACCTCGAAGCAGCCTTCGACACCTTGCGCACCCGCGTGCCGGAAGCCCGCGATGCCAGTGACCAGGTTCTCGCCGAAGCCATCCTCGCATTGTGAGGCGGCTCGCCGCCTGGCTGGCGGCCGGGGTGTTGTTGCTCACCGGCAGCATTGCCCAGGCCGGCCTGCGACTACACCTTAACGCCGAGGGGCTGAGCCCCGCGCAACAGCAGGCCAGCCAGGCGCTTCTCGACGAAGCCATGCAGGCGCTGCCGCCACGCTTCGTCGAGCAGTTGGACCGGCGCATCGACGTCGGCTGGACCGACCAGATGCCCGCCAACGCCTACGGCCAGGCCTCGCTGGTTTCGCAACTGGACCTCAATCGCAACCTGCTGGACAGCCTTGCCGACGGCACCGCTGCAACGCAGAAAACCCATCGTCCCCACGGCACCGTGCGGCGTGAAATGCTCGCCACGGTCCTTCACGAACTCACCCACATCTATGATCGCTCGCGCTTATGGCCGGACGCTGAGCGCGCGCTGATCCAACGCTGCACCCGACGCAACAGCAGCGCCGGGCTGATCGGCCTCCCGGACGAATGCCGGGGCCAGAACGACCGCCGCTTCACCCTCAGCGATGACCCGCGCCTGCTGGACCTGGCCGGCTGGCCGCAATACGTTGGCCGTCGCGGTGAGCGCGAACAACATAACCGCCAAGTCGCCCGCAGCCCGGATCTCTACGAAACGAGCAGCCCCAAGGAGTTCGTTGCGGTCAACATGGAGTACTTCCTCCTGGACCCGAGCTACGCCTGCCGAAGGCCCGCGCTGTATCGCTATTACCAGGAACACTTCGGCTGGGCTCCCCCAGCCAAGGACACCTGCGCCAAATCGTTCGCCTTCCTCAATGCCGGTAACGATTTCGCCAAGACTCCACTGGGCAAGGTTGATCCGGAACGGGTCTACGCCATCGATTACCTGTTGGCCGAGGCAAACCAGAACTGGGTCAGCCGCTGGGGCCACAGCATGCTCCGCCTGGTGATCTGCGCACCGGGCCGCCCGCGTGGCCCGGACTGCCGACTGGACCTGGACCAACACTTGGTGCTGTCGTACCGCGCCTTCGTCGGCGACGTGCAGCTGTCGAGCTGGGACGGGCTGGTGGGCAAATACCCGTCGCGCCTGTTCGTACTGCCGCTGGCCCAGGTGATCGATGAATACACCAAGACCGAACTGCGCAGCCTGGCCTCGGTGCCGCTGAACCTGTCGCGCACCGAGATCGAGGAGACGGTCGAGCACGCCGCCGAAATGCACTGGAGCTACGATGGCAGCTATTACTTTCTGTCCAACAACTGCGCCGTCGAAAGCCTGAAGCTGCTACGCAGCGGCAGCAACAACGACCAGCTCAAAGGCCTGGACAGCATCATGCCCAACGGTCTGCTGGAGGTGCTCAAGGGCCGGGGCCTGGCAGACACAAGCGTGCTGGACGATCCCAAGGAAGCCTTGCGCCTGGGCTACCGCTTCGACTCATTCCGCGACCGGTACCAGGCGATGTTCGACGTGCTGAAAAAGCGCCTGCCGATCAAGCAACAGACCGTGGAAGACTGGCTGGCCCTGGACCCCGCCGAGCGCCGCGTGTGGTTTGCACAGGCCGACCTGCGCACCAGCGCAGCGTTGTTGTTGCTGGAACAGGCCAGTTATCGTCGGCAATTGTTGTTGGCCCAGGACGAAGTCAAACAGCGTTACCTCGGTGCCCGCGAATTGCAGAACGGCGGCATGGAACGCGCTAACGCCACGCTGCAGCAGATCCTCGCCAACAGCGGCTTCCTGAGCCGCCCCGCCGAGTTGCTGGGCAGCAGCGGCTACGGGTTGCCACAGCCCAGCGAGTGGCAACGGCTGGAATCGGAAAGCAGCCTGCGTCAGAAACAGCTCCAGACGCTGACAGGCGATCTGGACAAGGAAGTCCGGGCCTTGCTGGAACCGAGCCGCGCCGCTGAGATTGCGGCGAATGAGGAAAACGTGAAAGTAGTTGGCGAGCATTTGCGCACGTTGCACAAGGCGGGTGGCGGGTTGGAGTTGCCCTGATTGGGTGGATGGGTTGGCGGCTTGGGGCGCGAGAGCTTGCTCTCGGTGGGTGGTGAAAGCCGCCCGAAGGCGTATTACCCCTTTTTGCCCACCGACGACATCACCACCAAGAAGATACGCGACCCAAGGCATCGCGCAACTGAGCCATACCGATGACACGCTTTTCCGGATCGAACCCGAGCGCTGAGCGTAGCGCCGTCCAACAGCGTTTGGGCAGGTTGCGCGGCGCCTTGAGTTCGCGCTCCAAGCGCGCGTCGCGGGCCTGAGTCGAAGGTACGCGGCCAAACGGTGGAGTGCCGCACGCTAGTTCATAAAGCAAACAAGCCACGCCATAGACATCGACGCTTGCTGAAAGCGGCGCGCCTTCGAGCAACTCTGGAGCAGCGTAGCCCGGCGTCCAGGCGTTGAGATATTTTCGGTTCAGATTCGCGAGGTTTTTCCATGGCCCCTTATCAGCGAGGCCCAAACCGAAATCGAACAAGCGCACCCCCTCCTCTCCAAGCATGACATTGCTTGGCTTGATATCGCCGTGCAGTACGCCCCGGCTATGGGCATACACCAGGGCGTCCAGCAGAGACACGGCAACGGGTCTAAGTTCCTGCCAAGACATTCCGAATGGCCGTTCGCAGAGCAACTTATCCAGTGTCAGACCGCGCATCAGCTCCATGGTGATGAAAGCCCGTTGATGGACAGGGTCCACCTCAAAGCTGTACGGGCGAAGCACGTTCGGATGATGCAATCGCCGGGTGAGGGCAAACTCGCTATATAACAGCGCGCTGGCGTCCGGTGCTTCGTTAAGTTGCTCATTGAGCATCTTCAGCGCGATGTACGGATCGGGATCACCGTATTGCTCGTGTAACAGATCGCGCGCGCGGTATACAACGCCCATGCCGCCGGCCCCAAGCAAGCGTTCGAGACGATAGCGCCCTGCAAGTATTTCGGGCATTTCGCTGATACTGCACTTGCTAGATGCTGTGGAAGGGGTGGTTCCGACAAAGCTGAAATATGTGGAGTGGCAACCCTCTTCACTCATTGGCGGATAACCACGGCCGTCAGGTTATCCCGAGCCGGGCCACTTAGAACGTCGTCGAAAAGGCGCTCCAAGGCCAGGCTCGGCGACGCCAGACCCAACGCATTGCCAAGGGCTTCCCCGCTGAGGTCTTGGTACAAGCCATCACTGCACAACAAAAACGTATCGCCGGGATGCACATTCAGCTCCAGCACCTCCAGAGTGAGCTCTAGAGCGGCACCTACTGCGCGGGTCAGCGCCTTGGCAGCGGGATGGGTAGCAGCCTCGTTACGACTGATCTGTTGTGTGTCGATCAATTGCTGTTGCAGCGAATGATCTTTAGACAATTGGTATAACCGTCGACCGCGCCACAAGTAACAGCGGCTGTCGCCAGCCCAGACGCATACCCCACGGGAGCCCTCCAGCAGCAAGACCACAACGGTACTGCCGGTAACGCGAGGGTGAACGCCCGTGACGGTGAGCTCCTGACTCAGCCGTCTGTTGGTCCAGCGCAAGCACTGGCGCACCGCTTTCGAACGCTCGCCCAAGTCCCGACAGATCGGTAAGTCCGACAGGTTGGCAACGATCAACTGGCTGGCGATATCGCCGCCCAAATGGCCGCCCATTCCATCGGCGACTGCCCATACGCCTTGTTGCGGGCATTCAAGAAAAGCGTCCTCGTTACCTGACCGAACCTTTCCACGATCGGTCCGTGCAGCGCTGCGCCAGCCCCCGTGCATCAGAGCTGAACCGGCATTCGAAAGGTCCGTAATACACTCATGTCGAAGGGATTCGGCGTGCGTTGGCTCGTCAACAGGTAATTGGCTCGCAGACCACCCAGATCGGCCTTGAGCACACGCACATCGCGCCCTGTCAGGTATTCGGTCTGCATCAGATCAAACAGACGAAACAGCGACCATGGCCCGGTATTCTTTTCGATACCCACGCCTCGTCCGGTCATTTTATCCAGCACCAGAGCAGTTCGACCGTTCTGCGCGTCGTTCGGCCAAGTGAACGCCACTGGCAAGATTGGACCATGACGGTATTCAAGCGTCTTGTCGCCAAAACGGAACTCCGAGCGGCTCACAGTCGGATCCAGTGTGTAAGGCTCAAGCCTGAACTGCACCTGCGGTTCCGCCGGATTTTCCGCGAAAAAGCTTCGGCGAATCGTGTGCATCGCCACCATCTGGTCTAGATAGGCGTTTGAGATCGGCAAGCTTTGGCCGTCGACGTTGCGTAAACGATAGTGCCCCGGAGCGCCACTAACGAAGGGCCGAACGTAGCTTTCGAAAAATTTGTCAGCGATTCCCTGTTCCTTGAAAAACTCTCGGAAATCATTGAGCGCAACATCGCTGGCGCTATGGGCACTGAACGGGTACCGCTTGTTGATCGCCTTGGCATAAAAACTATACAGCTCGCTCTGGTAGCGCTGGCTCAAGTAGCGGTAGGAGTCGTCGAGTACCAAGCGCCAACTGTCTTCGGCCAGCACATTGAACCATGTACTAACCGGACGTGGTAAGCGAGCAGATGCGCTGCGCAGGTTGCTCAGCGCATCGCGCTGACCGTCCATACGACTCCTGGCAAATTCGAAAGCGGCGTGCTGCGGTTCACCGGCTCGGGACAGACTCGCCAGTTGCAATTGCACATCATCAAGTGCTCGCAGCACTTGGAGCAAATCGGCCGTTGGGCCATTGTCCGGTGCAAGCAGCGCATGCAGCGGTTCGAAACGCCGCTGTAAGGATCTCTGCGCAGCCCCTGGCAGACTTTCAGTCAGGGAGCCAGAGGCCTTTTTGGCCACCGCACCGAGTCTTGCAAGGGAATCTGCACCCGCCCCTGCCACTTGGGTGACCTCGTCGATTCGCTCGGCAGTGGCCTTGAATCTGGTATTTTCGCGCACTTGTACCAGCATCTTAAGAATCGGCGAATGTGCTGAGGTCAGCCCCGCAAACTGCACCGCGCCCGCGCTGTTAACCGTTTGCAAGGCTACCCTACCAACCGCTTCGCTCCAGTGGTCGGCATAGTCACGAAAGTAAAGTTGCTCCACTTCGACCATCAGGCGCCGCATATCCATGCCGCTAAGGCCTTCACCTTCACCCAAGACCCAGTCGTCGCGCAGCAATTCGGTGACTATCATCGCCCCCCTGACCGAAAAATACTGTTCATAACCCTGTCTGGTATAAAAACCGGGAATGCCATGGTCGGCGCCGGTCAGCAAAGCGCCCTGCGAACCCAGATGTTGGCTGATTCTATAAAGCGGCAGATGGCTGGCCTGTTCATGCAGCGTTTTATAGACGATGCCAGCCAGGGACTCACTGCGCAGTGCTTCCCGGGCCTGGACCACCAGCGGCTCGTTGAGCGCATGGATAAAGGGTTGCTCCAGCAAACGCGCAAAATGGACATTCAAACCTTCCTGCAATACAGCATTGCCCGCGTAGCGAAGAGACCCGTCTTCAGACATTCGGTCCTTGAGCCACGCGATATCGCGACGGTCTCGCAGGCCCAGCATCAAATATGCGCGCAAGCTATTGAATAACCGCTCACGGTCACTCCAATCATCCCGAATACGCTCTTCCAGCCTCTGCGCGACATAAGGCAATAGCTGTGCTCTCAATTCACGTGCATAAGCATCGTTCACCACAGGACTACTTGTTTCACCCTGGTATAGGCCTGCACGTTCGCGTAGCGGCACCGCCCCGCTGGACGGAAAAACCCGGGTGGCCTCGAAACGGGTATCCAGTGATTCAAGCATCGCAGCCCATTCGTCGCCTGCCATCGGAAGCGATTGCTGCTGATCCCAGCGTTGCGCCAAGGTGCGCAAACTTTCAAGGCGCTCGTGATTGGCCGAAAAACCGTTCGCCAACAACAACCCGAACAAGCCAAGCGTCGTCAGCCCTGCGCCGTACAATGCTCGCTGCCCCCAATGGATACGACGCCGCTCGCGCTGAGCCAGATCAACCAGATCGGCTTCCGGAAAAATTACCCGACTGATCAGATGACGGATGAACCGCGAGCGCCGGCCAGGCTGTGCACCGCTGGTGCGTTGGCTCGCCTTCTTCTGTTCAGGAGAAAAGTTCCTGGTTTTGCCCGCCGGCAATGCACAGGTCAAGTAAAAGCCGCGCAGCGTGCAAACGTTTCCAGTGAACGCCTGCTCGACCAATTGGCACAAATTGGCACCGATCTGCGCCAGTTGCTCAGGGAAATCCAGGATGCTGCCACGGCGCAGCGCGTCGCGTTCCTGATGCAAACGCATGATCGTCTGACTGTTGAGCTGATGCAGCAGGGCCTGGAACTCGGCACGTAAAACGACCACGTCGCTACTACACCGATCCTGGCTGAAACTTGCGCCCAAGACCTGATCGCCTTCCTCATCCGTCAGCGAATCGAAGAACTCATTGAAGCCAGGCACACTGTCAGCTTTGCTCAGAACCAGATAAAGCGGCACTTCAATGTGTAACCTCTGGTGCAGCTCCTGCAAACGGCGACGAATCTGACAGGCCAGCGTAGTGATTTCACTCTCGCTGCCCAGTAACAGAATCTCAGTCGGCACCACCATCAGAACGCCGTTCAAGGGTCGACTGCGGCGTCGCTTGCGCAACAGTTCAAGCAATGCAGTCCATGCACTGCTGTCGACATGACTATCCGCCTGGGTCAGGTAACGCCCGGCGGTATCCACCAGCACGGCGTTTTCGGCAAAATACCAGTCGCAATGACGTGTACCCGATGCGTCGTCGAACACCTTTCGCTCTAGCCCGTTGAGAGGGAACTCCAGGCCCGAGCGATCCAGCAGGCTGGTCTTTCCACTCGCGGGCGGGCCCATTAGCAAATACCACGGCAGATCATTACGCCAGCGTTTGCCACGGCCAGAATAAAGGCTTGAGGATGCCCATGTTCTTAAAGCGGTCTTGAAGCGCGAGCGCACTTCGCGCTGCTCATCGTCCATCAGGGACTGGGGCAGGTTGCGAAGCTGTCCAGCGTCGTTGTTCTGGATGCCTGCGTTCAAACCAACACGCCCGTTGAGGAATACCATACCTAGGCCCCAGCCCAGCATAAGCATGCTGATAGTCAACATCCTTACCGTTGGATTGGCCCAGAACTTGTAGTCATTGAGGGCCAAGAATGGCCCGAGGAACCAGACCTGCAGCGCGATACAAAGGACCAGCAGCAGCGTCCAGGCCCAGGGCTGGCGCAACCAGGCACCGGTTTTCCTGAAAATCGATTTCATGACTCGTCCCTGTTCATGGTATCGCCGGAGCGGTAACCAGCTCTGGCATTAGATAAGGTTGCAGCACGCTTTTGCGTTGGTCGTCCAATACCCAGGCGAAGCTCGAATACATCATTCCCAAACAAACCAGTGTGAAGATCGCCACCGTCCAGGCCGGGACAATGCGAACCGGGTTGTTACGCTTGCCATTGAAACCCTCCCGGCGGGACGACAGCTCTCGAGGGGGATCGCCACGAACTTGACGAATCAACCGATACAGAGCGTCACGCAAACCTTCCAGCTCCAGCACCCCGCGCGGCTCAACCCGATACTTGCCCTCAAAGCCGAGGGATAGGCACAGATACAGCAACTCAAGCACTGACAAATGCTTGATGGGATTTTTCGACAAACGCTCAAGCAATTGGAAAACCTTCTCGCCGCCGAAGGTTTCGTTGTGGAACGTGCTAAGCAGACTGATCTGCGACCAGTCGCTCCGATGGCCCCACGCTGAGGTCGCGACCGCTTCATCGATTACGGTGCACAGCACATAACGGGCCGCAATCAACTGACTGTGTTCAACACCGCCCTGCAAGGCGCGGGCTTCGAACTGCTCCAGACCCCAACTTAATTCTCGCTTGAGAGTATGCAAGTCTTCCCGATCGTGACCGTGCTTGAGCTGCACCACTTGCGACAACAACCCTGACGCAGCTGCTACCAGCGGGTTGGGACTGACACTGAATATCTGACACCGCGGCAGATGCGCGGCATAGACCATCCGCTCTTGCAGCTGCTCCATGCGCGGTAGCGCGGCAGCGTCGGTCACCGGCCCTGACACAGGACGTTGTCCATGATGGTCGAGCAGGACGGTAGTTTCATCCTGAGGATTCTCCATATCCATATCGTTCAGTTCCTGATGGCCCAGAATTTCAAATCAAGCTCGGCGAAGCCTCCGCTTACATGGAATGCAAAACCTGCCGAACGCTTCAGTTGAATCAAGTCATCAGCACTGGGTTCAAGAACGAAATAGGTTTTGCTGGCATGAAATGCAATTTGCCGCGGTGCAACGGGCAAAGGCCGTATCTTGATCCCGGGGAGATGCAAGTTGACTAACTGGCGGATACGCTCCACCGAACCCACCTTGAGATGCGACGGCAATCGATGGCGCAACTCTTCGCCATCGCAATTGGCACTCGCTGCCAAGACGAACGAAGCCGAGTCCAGCAGCGTGAGATCTTGAACCGGAGCGACGATGATTCCGTATTGCCTTGCCTGCAATTGAAGTTCGACAGCGTGCTGTTCGAGCACCATCGACAACACCTGACGGATCGCTTGCATCAGGCTTCGAAAAGACCCGCCCTGGTCACTGTGCTGATAGCGATTGTCGAGCGGTGGGCGTTTATTGTCGCAAGAAAAAGTTGCCAGCTCGCCCAGCAGAATCAGTATCGCTCGGTATAGCGTTTCGGGATGTACCTGCTCCAAATCCAGATAATGGCGAAGCAACAATTCGCTACGGTTGATCAGTTGCAGCATCATGAAATCACCGACCTGCGTACCTCCCGCTTTGCCATGGGAGCAAATCCGCTCGGCGAGGCTATCGCCCCGGTGCGCAAGCATGCCAATCACCTCCTTGAGGCATGACAACAGGTAACTTGATGAGCGTGCCAGGATGAAGGTCGGCACAAAGTCCGGATCGAGCCGGATCACACCGTCCGCCGTGGCGTCGAGCACCTGGCAAAGTTTGAGTTTCACAAACGCATGGTCGCTCTGTTGTTCTCCTAACAGCAGGCGCAAGTCCGGACGGCCACAACTGATCTGGCTCCCTCCGGCCTCTCCGACGTTGGAGTCAGATATCTGCGCATCGTAAGTGGTGTAACGCGCCAGTACATCAGCTTGCTCAGGCCGCCGGGACTCAATGTAATTGCCTGTTACTAATGGCAGAGCCAGGTAGATTGGCGCATTGCGGATAGAGGAAGGTACTTCCAGGGCCAGCGGTTCGGCATTGCCACCCAACTCGAACAGGCTGCCATCTGGCAGGACGCCGCTGGCCTTGCTGACGACAAATTGGCCCATGTTGAGAAATTGCAAATCGATTTCCAGCGCCAGGAAGCCCCAGGTGTAACCGGCCAGCAACCGGGTGCGCACCTTCAATTGGTGATCGAAGTAACGATCGTTGTGTTGCAAATGCTGCGGACGCAACAACATGCCTTCCTTCCAAATGACCTTATCGTGATTCATTGGTCATTTACCTTGAGCATACTTTCAAGCGCCTTGGCGATCCCATCCTGGCCCAGGGTCAGGTTCGCTTTGGTCAACTGTTTGGCTGGTATCGGCAGTGTGTAGCGCCATCGGATGTGTGGCAGGTCACGGTATGCCGCGAGCACGCCAACATAACGACTACCCCCGGCGATACTGAGCCTGAGCTCCGTGGTTTCACCTGGACGCAGCTCCAGCTCTTCGCTGGAAACCAGATCAGGCGACAGGGTTTCTCGCGCGCGCTCATACAGGCTGAAGAAGTCTGCATTTTCAAAAGCTACCGGATGCTTGAGTTCAAACAACCGCACTACCACCGGTGATGGCCGTCCATTGAGGTCAAGGTTGAGTTGATCGCTTGCGGTGAGCGTGAGGTTGAGCTTGGTCATCGTCGAAAAGGGCGACAGCGCGGCGCAACCGGCCAACAACATTGCCATGGATACAGCCGTCAGAATCTTTAAAAACATCGTGCAGTGATACATGGGTTCATCCGTGATAGTCGGTTTGCAGGCTGGAAATCAACCGAACCTGCTCTTCATAGGCCTGGGCGAAATCCCGGACCAATAGGCGATCGGTCCAATCCTCGTCCTGACATAGCGCTTGGTGATATCGGCTATAGGCCTTCCAATAGTGGCCGGAGGTGCTGATTAGCGGCTTGTGCTCCCGCTCCAGGCGTAGGATCAACTGTCGAGGGGAAAAGTGTTCCAACGTTGCACGCAAGGTGACGCGACTGGCTGAGAGCAAAGCCACCTGGTGGGCTTGCAGGTCGTGAAATGCACGGGTAATAAGTTGCTCGGCCGATAATGGTGCTGGGTTGGTCGGCAGCAATAGCTTCTGCAGCGCGCTGTCAGCGGATTTCAATGGATTTTCCTGCTCCTCCTGAATGAATGGCTGAGGTAGACGTAATTCGTTTTTCAACTCCGAGCGTGTGCGCAGGCTCTGTTGCACCCCCCTCATGCTTTGCTTGAGCAGCAGCGCGGCGCTGATCGCCAAAGCTTCACGGGCCTCTTGGTCCAAGCTTTCGAGGCTTATCCCCAAGGCGTTACCGAAACGCTGCCAGAAATCCTCGAGGGGGTGGTCGACAGGGTCGAATGACGGGGCTGGCTCCGCCACAGACTCAGCTGGCGCTGCAACCAGCTTTGGCAGTAGGAGGTTTTCCATATCGATGCGAGCGTAATCCGAACTCCCTGGGATGTCCGGTCGTGCAGTAGCCGGATCTATCAACGCATCTATATCCATGCGGACATGCTCGTGTTGTTCCAGAGCCTTCAGCGGATCGAGGTCCAGAAATGCGTCATCCGGAATAAGGCTACCGGCCAACATCGTGCGGTTGGGGTCAACAGGTCTCATTTCAGGCCCGCAGACCAGCCGTGCAAGGATCTCGAAATCACCCATGATGTAGGCGTCTCCGTCCTGTATGCGTACCGGTGCGTCGCTGGGCAGACGTCTTCCACTTTCACGATGGGTCGTCCCATTGCCACTTGTGTCGGTCAGAAAAAATGCGCCCTCCTGGAAGCTGACCTGGGCATGACGTTTGGAAAGCAGTCGCTGGCGGTCAGGGATGATCCAATCACAGTCCTCACCTCTTCCAATGACGCCACCAGCCGGCCCGAAAGTTTTCTTGCACCGCTGCGCAGCAACGAACTGCTTGGCACTGAGCATTTCAAGAACAAGTTCCATTTATTGAAGCTCCTTGTTGTTACTTGCCGCGATTGACCGCCTGTGGATCCCCCAGGGGACGATAATCAATGTCATCGAATTTATAGTTACCGCTGCAACCCATGAGGGCGGACAGCACAATGAACGCCAGCAGAGCGGCTTGCCGGGACAAAACAGGCATCGGAATATCTCCAGGTGTGAACGAGCCAGGCTGGCATCGGTACGGGCTAGTAATGGCTGGATCAATTGAAATCACCGCGCTGAATGTTCAAGCGGCCAAGGCGATAGATCAGTGTGCGGATTGGCAAACCCAGTTCACGGGCGGCACGCGTCTTGTTGCCGGCGCTCTCGCGCAGGCAGTCGATCAGTAGGCTACGTTCGATTTGCGCCAGCCGTTCTCGTAGGGTTACGCGGCCGCGATTGGATGGGGGCTGGATGTGCAGCGTAAAATGCTCGACGCGCAGTTCGCCGTTCTCGCATAGCAGTACTGCCCTTTCTACGACGCTTTTGAGTTCACGGACATTTCCTGGGAAGCCATAGGCGGCCAGATGATCGAGCGACTCGTCTGACCAACGAACCGGAGCGCGCTGCAGGAGCGCGCAAGCCTTGTCGGCAAAGTGCCGGGCCAATTCAATAATGTCGCCCTCGCGTTGACGCAACGCCGGCAGTTGGATCGGAAACTGTGCGAGGCGGTAATACAGGTCTTCGCGAAACCTGCCCTCTTCCATCAATTGCTTCAGATCACGATGAGTGGCGGCGATGATCCGAACGTCGACGTGGTGAGTCTCGTTCGATCCCAAAGGGCGGATTTCACCCTCCTGCAAAACTCGCAACAACTTGGCTTGGAGGGACAATGGCATGTCGCCAATTTCATCTAGCAGCAGCGTGCCCCCATTGGCCGCATCGAATAGCCCGGTACGATCCCGGTCGGCACCGGTGAAAGCCCCTTTGCGATAGCCAAAAAGCTCGCTTTCCAACAAGTTTTCAGGAACGGCCGCGCAGTTCTGTACGATGAACGCCTGGGACCGACGCTGCCCATAATCATGGATAGCCCGAGCCACGACTTCCTTACCCGTACCGGTCTCGCCCCGTAACAAGATGGAGTAGGGGCTGCACAATACTTTACTGATCAGCGAGCAAGTCTGGCGCATCGCCGCGCTCCTGCCGATCAGGCCATAGTCATTGCCGGTCGGCAGATCACCGATGACATGTACGGGCTCTTCGACTGGACCGCATATGCGTCGTAATAGATGCATCTGGCCAAGCGCGAAAGCTCCAAGATGTCGCAAGGATTCAGCGAACCCATGCAAATCGACACGCTGAACACTGGCGCATAGCAACAGGCCCGTAACGCCCCCCTGCGGGTTGGCGAGGGGCACACAGAGCAGCGACTGCCAGGGCCTGGCCCGGACCGGAAGGAAACTGGTTTCATACAGGCAACTGCTCAGCTCTGTGAGGCTAACCACACGGTTCTGGCGCAGGGCAAATTGCAACAGTTGCTCGCTGTGGTAATTGAACCGTTCGGTCCGCTCCCGAAACCGCAAGAGACCATCAAGGCATTCAGCATGTACTTTCAGGTGGCCTTGACTGGCATCAAGCAAGTACAGCTGAGCCAGCTCACAACCGGTCAGTCCCGCTACACCCTGAATGAAATCCCTTACCAAACAATCACCGTCCGCCAAGCGCGAAAGTTTGGAAAACTGCGTCAAAAGCGCTTCGGCAAGGGCAAGCGGTTGGGTAGCCGTCTCGAACATCGCACCCACCTCAGGCGAACTCACACACTACGCTGACGTCGCCGTCGAGCGTAGCGTGTACATGCCGCAGTGGCTGGTCCTCCGCCATGGCCGCAACCAACCGATCGGCGACCAATGGCATCAGATGCAGGTCCAGCAGACGGTCAATCAGGCGGGCGCCACTACCATTGGGGACGTATCGTTCGACCAGATGCTCAACAAGACGCCCGCAGTAGCTGAAACCCAGCTGACGCCGGCTCAGTCGCTCCCCCAAACGATCGAGTTTGAGTTCCACCAACTCTCGCAAGACCGGCCCGCTGAGGGGGTAGTACGGCACCACACACATCCGGGCCAAAAGCGCTGGTTTGAAATGCTTGACGAGTATCGGGCCAATGGAATCTTTCAGGCGTTCGGCACTCGGACGAGCGTCGTTCTTGCACAACTCGCTGATACGCTCACTGCCCAAATTCGATGTCATCAGAATCAGTGTGTTGCGAAAGTCGATTTCCCGTCCTTCTCCATCATTGGCTATGCCTTTGTCGAAGATTTGGTAGAACAGATTCAGCACATCCGGGTCGGCTTTTTCGACCTCATCGAGCAATACCACCGAATAAGGTTTTTGCCGTACGGCTTCAGTGAGCATCCCGCCGTCACCAAAACCGACATAGCCCGGTGGCGCACCGATCAGCCGAGAGATGGTGTGTTTCTCCTGAAACTCGGCCATGTTGAGGATGGTCATGAAACGATCACCGCCGTAGAGCAGGTCGGCCAGGGCATGCGCCGTTTCGGTCTTGCCGACGCCGCTCGGACCCACTAACAGAAACACGCCCACCGGAGCATCGGGCTTGTTCAGGCCTGCCGCAGCCGATCGCATCGCAAGATCCAGCGCCTGCACCGCCTGTTCCTGGCCGCGAATACGGGTACGCAGGTCCGTCGCGAAACGGGCGACTTTTACGTTGTGCTCCCTTGCCAGTTGCGAAAGTGGTACACCGGTCCAGGCACTGATCACTTCTGCCACCAGCCGCGGGCAAACTTCAAAGCTGACCAGGCGCCCATGGACCTGCGCTGCAACCAACGCGCCATGAGTTTCACGTAATGCCGCCTCTAGAACCTCGACATCAAGCGCCTGATCCGCTGCGGCTCCCCGCGCCGCGGCCAATTGTTGACGCAGCGATAGCAGGCGCTCCGCAAGGATGCGTTGATTGGTCCACTGGTTCTCCAGCGCCCGACACTCATCCTTCATGGCACCCAGACGCGCCTCTAACGCCTCCAGCATCTGAAGATCAATAGACAAGCCGGCTCCGACATCGCGGCGCAACGCCTGGCGCTGACGCTCACTTTCGACCAACTCACCGCGTTGTCGCTCAAGGCTTTGCGGCGCAGCGGCCAGACTGATGCGCACACGAGCACAGGCGGTGTCGAGCACATCGATGGCCTTGTCAGGCAGTTGGCGCCCGGCCAGGTAACGTGCAGACAATTGCGCCGCTGCGACCACCGCATCATCACGTAGGTAAATTCCATGGCTGCTCTCGTAGGTCTGGACCAAGCCACGCAGGATGGTCACCGCCTCATCGACAGTCGGCTCGTGCAATCGCACTGGCTGGAAGCGCCGTGCCAGGGCAGGGTCCTTCTCAAAATATTTTTTGTATTCCGCCCAAGTGGTGGCGGCAATGGTGCGCAGTTCGCCCCGAGCCAACGCTGGCTTCAGCAGGTTGGCCGCATCGCCCCCCCCGGCGCTGTTACCCGCACCGATCAAGGTGTGGGCCTCGTCGATAAATAAAATGATGGGTTTGGGCGAAGTCCTGACCCCTTCGATTACACCTTTGAGACGGCGCTCGAACTCACCTTTCATGCCGGCGCCGGCCTGCAGCAGGCCCATGTCCAACGAAAGCAACTCAACGCCTTCAAGCACGGACGGTACTTCTCCCGCAGCGATACGCAAGGCCAGCCCTTCCACAATGGCGGTCTTGCCCACCCCTGCTTCACCGACCACGATTGGATTGTTTTTCCGGCGTCGAACGAGGATATCGACCATTTGCCTGATCTCACCGTCTCGACATAACACTGGGTCGAGCTGGCCTTCACGGGCCTGTTGAGTCAGGTTATGGGTAAAGCGCTCCAGCAGAAAGTCGCCCGACGCAACGGTTTGAGCTTCGGTCGGTTGGACCTGCTGTGACAGGACGAAATCTTTCAGTCGGTCGACATTCAACTTGCTAAGCAAAGCTTGATAAGGGCGATCCACATAGCGAAGCGGGTTAAGCAGCAATGCCAGGACCAATGCCGCTTGTCCAACCTGGCTCCGCCCCAATTCGAGATTGGCTACCAGCAGTGCATCTTGCAGCCATTGCACCAGCTCGGGAGCGAATGTCGGGTTACGCGAGGCGCAGCTTTCCGCTCGTCGTTGCAAGTTGACACTCAACTCGCCCGCACTTATCCGGACATCCTCCAAGGCACGCACGAGCAGACCCCGTGGGCGCTCCAACAGGCCCAACATCAAGTCTTCCACCAGAACTTCATTGGCACCACGGTCTACGCATCGCTCGGCCGAACGCTCCAGGTCGCTTCTTGTTTCGGCGTCCAATGTTTGAATAAGTCGCTGAAGATCTACGTTGATCATGTCATCCATTCCTAATGAGTTTGCTGCCGAGGGTCAGCACACCATCGGCGCGTTCATGTCCAAGCCAACTGGTCCATCCCAAGCGACACGTGTTCTGTCCTCCAAGGCGCAACTCACGTATTTCCTGCCGGCGCAGGACCAGGCGAATGTCATATTCAAGGGGATCACGCAGGATGAATCGCACCAGCGAACACAGCGGCTGATAACCCATACCGATGGGCAGGAATTCGTGGAAGCGTTGCCAGTCCAGCTCGCGGATATGGATACGAAACTTGCCGCTGCGGTCGCGTACCCTTTCGCCAAGCACCAGGTCTTCGCTCAGATGGCTGTTGAAATTACCCAGGCGATTGCGCTGCTCGCCAAGGATGTCGACGCAGCGCTCAATACATTGTTCGAGCTTCAGCTCAGCGTGCTTGAAGTAGTAACGTAGTACGGCTTCGATCAGTGCCGCGGAGTGGGCACGAAGGCTGAGCAAGCCCAGGTACGGCAACAAACGTTTCCAATTAAGTTGGCGGGCCGTGCGAATTTCTTCGCCGCCCAGGCCGATCAGTGCAAATAACTGTTCGGAAAACGAGTCTCTGGCACCACTCTCGAAGCTTGCGCAGTAACGGTACTTTTGCCATATCGGCAGCATTAATCGTTGGAGACGATGGTGAAACAAGTCGAGGAAATGGCGAGTCGAATTGGTGTCCTCTTGTCCCAAGGCTTGTTCTGCATAGAACGCCGGTAACGGTGACCCTGCGCCCACAAGGCTAATGAGGTTCAAGCACAGGCGCGCTTTCACCCTTCCCTGCTCCTCGAAAAACTCCACACGCTCGATGTCACTGGCCGGAAATCCCAGGCTAGGGTTAGCCTGGAATTCCAATTGGTCGTACAGTTCCTCGTCACTCAGATCAGGATGGGCTTCACGCAGCCGGTCAATAACCAGCAACACAGCCTGAAACAGTGAGTATTCACGTATCGATTTTGTCAGCACGTTTATAGAAGCGGCTGCTGGCCCATGCGTGGCGTCCATTGATACACCTCTCCCTGTGTGCTGTTCACTCGCAGCTCGTGATACGAATTGAGGCTGGCATAAAGAGCAAAAAATTCGTTGAGGACTGAAGCGAAGACGAACACGTCGCCTTCTCCAATGTAGCCCTGTGGATCAATGGTCAGCTCAGTGCGCAGGCCGCGAACCGGCAGCCCCCGGTGCAGCCGGTCTACATGCTGGTGCTTGATCGACTTGAGCCCATCCAGCAAACGCTTGCTGACCTTCTCTGTCTGCTCGTCGTAGTAGCGCGGAAAATCGTAGGTTTCGAGAATTACCTTCAGCGCATTGACGTCCGCCAGCGATAGGTAGTTGAGCGACATGTTGCTAATCAGCTTCCAGAGGAAGTCGCGATTGAGCGGAGGCGCAAAGCTTTGGGTGACTGGGCCTATGTTGCGGAAGCTCAACGATTCCGGACTTCTGTCACCAGGTTGATTGATGTCCCCGGGCTGTAGGTGGCGAGGCAAGTTTTGGTTCGTGCACATCAGCTCAATCGAAAGCGTTTCATGGGATTGGACGTGTCTGACGCCAAAGCCCAGGCAAGTGTCGAGGCCATCGTGCACCAACGAAGGACGTTGGCGGACGCTGTAGTAGGGGCGGCTGTGGGGCACGTCGAAGCTCGAATCATGCTCGAAGGATTCGAACGGTACATAAGCCTGGTAACCCAGACCGCCGGGATTCCAACCCGTGACACTCTCCACCGAAAACACCCCGCAGTGCTCCTGGTCATAATCGGCTGGCAGCAGCAGGTAATCGTCCTGTTTGCCATCCAGGCGAATCGGCAGAGCGTCATGCTTAAACAGATTGACGATGGGCGTGCAGTAAAGCTTCACGTTATCCAGCGTGGGGCGCATCCGCTGGATGCTGCTTTTGCCTATATCAAAGCGCATGTCCAGGCCTCGCATCCGCTTGAGGCTGCTGAGCGGCCAAGCATTGATCACATCGAGGCCATTGACATCGACGAACAGGAACTTTTCCTGAAAAGCAAAATACTCCTGCAGGTATCGATAGCCGCGGAAGGTATTCAGCGGGTACGGGATGAGTGCTTCCTCTTCGGCAAACCCCACCGGCTGGACATGGTCAGCTGGGATCCTGAGCACCAGCGGACTGCCATCTTCAGCAGCGAGCACGTCACCGGCGTAGTCCAGCGGGATCAGCTCGATTCCCTCAAGGTTACGTAACAGACTGAGGTAAAGCATTTGGCTGATGTAACGCTCGCCGGCGAAGTGCAGACGCAAACGGTTCAATTGCAATTCACCAAAATGGCCGTCGCAATGCATCTCCAGACGCAGGCTCAATAGCGACCCGTCCCCTTTCACTGAATAACTCAACTTGGTCAAATCAAGCGCCAAGACTTCAGTTGGATAACAAGTCAAAAAGCGGCAACGCACCTCTTGGACTGGCTTGCTTTCGACTGGCGTATCTCGCTCCACTCGTAATGCAGGACCGGATCGTTGCAGCGGATCGAACTGTAAAATACTGAAGGCGGGTAGCGGCCGCATGTAATTCGGCCAAAGCAGTTGCATCAGTGAATGGCTCAGTTCCGGCAACTGATCATCGAGCTTCTGACGCAGTCGGCCGGTCAAGAATGCAAACCCTTCCAGCAACCGCTCGACATCTGGGTCCCGTCCCGCCTGCCCTAGAAATGGCGCCAATGCCGGATTCCGCTCGGAGAAACGTCGCCCCAACTGGCGAAGCGCCGTCAACTCGCTCTGGTAGTAATGGTTAAACGACATGATTGGCTATCCTTGTCTGACCTTGACCTGGCCGCGGCCATCCAGGCACGCGATAAAACTTACCTGCCGCTTGACACCTGTCACCTCCAACAACGCGTCGATGCTGAAGGACAGACGAAGCTGATCAGCGTCATTCGGCATTGAAGCGACACGGACATTTTTGAGGCGAGGTTCGTACGCCTCGATGAAGGTCCTGATGGCCGCGCGGGCTTGGCTTCTTGCGTCATGCAGGCTCAAGCGCATGTCATTGAGATCAGGTAGTCCGTAGTCGGGTACCGTCTGCACGCTACCAGCGCGGGTACTGAGCATCTTGGCCAGGTGGGCAGCCACTGATGCGGTGACGCGAACCTGACGGCTCAAAACCGCATTTTTTCCGACATCATCGGACAGGCGCTCGAAAAGGCTGCCATAAGTCATGAGTCGCGCCTACGCCTTGTCCAGCTTGCCAACCAGAGACAAGGTGAAATCGGCACCCATATATTTGAAGTGAGGGCGTACGTTCAGGCCAACGCGATACCAACCAGGGTCGCCTTCAACGTCGCTGACAATGATTTTCGCCGCACGCAACGGACGTCGACCACGGACCTCGGCACTCGGATTCTCCTGGTCGGCCACGTACTGGCGGATCCAATTGTTGAGCTCACGTTCCAGGTCCGTACGCTCCTTCCATGACCCCAGTTGCTCGCGCTGCAGAACCTTCAAATAATGAGCCAAGCGATTGACGATCATCATGTACGGTAGCTGGGTGCCAAGCTTGTAGTTCAGCTCCGCATGCTTGTCCTCGGCGCCGATGCCATAAAATTTCGGTTTCTGTACGGAACTGGCTGAGAAAAACGCGGCGTTATCGCTGCCCTTGCGCATGGTCAGGGAAATGAACCCCTCCTCGGCCAGTTCGTATTCGCGACGGTCGGAAATCAGCACTTCGGTTGGAATCTTGGTTTCGATCTCGCCCATGCTTTCGAAATGGTGCAGCGGGAGGTCTTCTACAGCACCACCGCTTTGAGGCCCGACTATGTTCGGACACCAGCGAAATTTGGCAAAACTATCAGTCAATCTTGTAGCAAACGCGTACGCAGTATTACCCCAGAGGTAATGCTCATGGCTGTTGGCGACGGCTTCCTTGTATACGAATGACTTGACCGGGTTTTCTTCTGGATCGTATGGGTTGCGCAACAGGAAGCGCGGTACGGTCAACCCCATGTAACGGGCGTCTTCGGATTGACGGAAGCTTTGCCACTTGGCGAATTGCGGTCCCTCGAAGTGGTCTTTGAGATCCTTGAGATTCGGAAGACCAGCGAAGCTCTCCAGTCCAAAGAATTTCGGGCCAGCCGCAGCGATGAACGGAGCGTGAGACATACAGGCGACGCTGGACACGTACTGCATCAATTTCACGTCCGGCGCGCTTGGGGACATGAAGTAATTAGCGATGATTGCACCTACCGGCTGCCCCCCGAACTGCCCGTATTCAGCAGTATAGATATGCTTGTAGAGGCCCGACTGCATGATTTCCGGCGAGTCCTCGAAGTCATCCAGCAAATCGCCCTTGGAGACGCTGAGCATCTCAATCTTGATGTTTTCGCGAAAGTTGGTGCGCTCGACCAATAGTTGCAAACCGCGCCACGCCGACTCCAGTGCCTGGAACTCTTGGTGATGAAGTATCTCGTCCACCTGGAGGCTGAGTGTGGCATCGATATCGGCGATCATGCGGTCAACCATGGCCTTCTTGACCGGTTCACCGCTGTTTTGCGGTTTGAGTAACTCTTCAATAAAAGCAGACACGCCTCGCTTGGCGATATCGTAGGCTTCGTCGTCCGGGGTCAGTTGTGTCTGACTGATGATGCTGTCAAGAATGCTGTGGTTAGCGCTTCCCTGGCTCTGCTGCTGTACTGCGTGGGTACTCATGTATCGGCTTCCTTGTCTGAGTGATTCAAGCACTGGGGGCTACAGGATTCAGACCCAGCTCATCCAGAACGCGGCGGCGGGAGTCATCATTGGCGAGTACACCTTCGATGGCTTTACGAAACGCCGGAGCGTTACCTAATGGCCCTTTGAGCGCCATCAACGCGTCGCGCAATTCCATCAGCTTTTGAAGCTCTGGCACCTGTTCGACCAGGCTCGCCGGGTTGAAGTCCTTCATCGAATTCAAGCGCAGCTGTATAGCCAGGTCCTGAGTTTCACCGCCGTCCTGCAGGCGATTAGGCACGTTCAGGGTCAGGGTCAACTCTTGCTTGGCCAGTACTTCGTCGAAGGTAATCTTGTCGATACCAATCGGCTTTCGGTCCTCGATATTGCGTTCATCCTTGCGATAGGTGTAATCGCCTATTGCCAATAACTTCAATGGCAACTCAATTTCCTCCTGAGCGCCGCCGGTGGCTGGTTTGAAGGTGACGTTGATGCGCTCCTTGGGGGCGACCGAGCCTTCTTTGGCCATGACTTTCTCCTTACAGTTAGGGACCCGGAGGCCTATTCGATTACCAGTTCCAGGTCGAGATGACACAACCTGCGGTAGCTCTCTTCTTTGCATTCACGCACCGAGTGGTTCTGGGGCAACAACTCGCAGCACGTGTGCAGCAAATCCAGCACCTGCAGCTCCAGACTGGGCTCCCAGATGTTCAGGCCTGAGTGTTGTAGCGTCTGATCAAGGGCTTCGAGCTGGACCTTGGCGAGCTCATATTTCCTGGCCGAAAAGCACAACCGAGCCATCACGAACCGCCAGAAGAAACGGTCGCGCCCCCCAGGAGTGCTTTGCATGCCTTGCCTTAAAAACTGGACAGCAGTTTTAAGGCCGCTTGAACGCTGGATCGACTGAGCCTCTTGCAGAGCCAATTCCCAAGGTGCATGGTTGCCCCTGGCACTTACTTCGGGCGAAGCGCTGGGTTTCTGCAGATGGGGCGTGACCTGGGCTGCAATCCATGTCCGGGTGTCTGGATCAGCGAACGGCGTACCGTCATGCCAGCACAATTCGATGACTCCCGGCAGGCGCTCGATGAAAAGCGCGAATTGGATTTCCACCTCTCGCATGGCCAACTCAGCATCCAATCCTTGCAAGCACTCCCAGGCGAGCCGTTGTCCATCTAGCCAGAACGGTGCCTTCGCCAGGCTAGCCTCGATCTCAACAAGCAGGTCCGCGTAATTACCTTGTTGGAGACCATCCCGATAAGTCTTCAGTCTGTCTGCCGGCACCCCACGCAGTTGGGTGATCTGTTCTGCGTTGCGCTCAGGCATTGCGTCAATGGCTAGCCAAAGCATGGTGCGATTCAAGCGCAGGGCGCGGGGGTCGGTCGCCTTTTGCTTGAGCCACCAAGCGCATAACGAACGAGCACTCTCCTGCTGGGCACGCAATGCCTTATGAGCTTCTTTTTCATTTTCAATCGGAGCATCGGACGCAAGCAGTTGGCTGGCGGCATGCTTAACCTGGGCCACCACGGTTCCAATGGCCCCGGCCTGTGGCAAGTTATCAGTGACACGCTGGATCATGTTCCTGAGCCGCCGACACAACGGCAATAACAGAGGCGCCTCCTCACCCAACTGGGCGCTGCAAACGGTATCCAGGCCTTCAAGCTGTTCCGCCAGATGACGGAACAGCGGCAACTGCTCTTTAATCGCAACGCTATCGCTTAATACCTGCTCCAGACGAGGCACCAACCAGTTGATGCTGGCGGCTCGGGTTCGGTTTTTGGCGGGATGAACTTCAAGCCAATGGTTTTTACATAGATGCTGCAAAAGACAGAGCCCAGCCAGCAGCCCCTGAAAGGATTCACACTGATACAACGCCCAGGTCAGCCATACGGCCACTCGCAAATCCTTCGACTGGGTACTCAACAGTAATTCACTTCCCCTCAGGACTTTGAGCCAGTCGACTTGGCCACTTTCATGCATCGACTGGGCTTTGCCCAACTCGTTTTCCAGCGTTTCGTATTCATTTGAAAAACGCACGTCCACTCCCGCGAAGCTCTCATTGGAAACTGGCAATTTAGCGAGAGCCATATAATGGGCGGACAGTTTTTCGGAATATGACATTCACGACCTGCTTGGGAAGTAAGGGTTATAAGCTGAGCGATTTGGACGGGAGCATCGACTGAAGAACATTGGCCTTCACTTCAAAGCACCTCCACCCATCCGGCTGCCATGGAGAATGCCAAAGCCTAGCGAAGAAAAAAGTAGGACTTTTCGCTTTTTTTATAGAAACAGATAAGCAGAACAATACATAAAATTTCTAAATCAGCAGCGCCACTCCAAGCTCAGGTACTGAACTCCGTCAACAATACAATTAATTAAAAACATTTCAATTTTTCCAGTCCAATGAAAAATCCTACATCCCTTTCTTTTTTTTGCAGAAGTCTGCACCGCTCCCCCTCAGTGCTGCTTCAATGTGATCAGGAGCTAAAGCCACAGCCCAAGGACCCGAGCAATGCCACAAGTCACCAACACTAACGAATTTCAACTCATAATTCCCGGCTTCGAACATGAACTACAGATCTTGGCCTTCGAAGGTTATGAAGCGATAAGCACACCTTATTGTTTCGACGTAAAACTTGTCAGCGAACAAAAAAACATCGATCTAGAGCAACTGTTAAATAAACCAGCATTCCTAGCCTTTGATAAACAGCACAGTGGCATACACGGCTTTATCTATCGAGCTCAGCAAAACGATTCAGGTAAACGCTTGGCGCATTACAAGATCAAACTGACCCCACGACTGACCTATTTGGCGCATCGGACTAATCAACGAATTTTCCAGCAAATCAGTGTGCCCAAGATCATCACTTCGATCCTCAAGGAGCACGGAATCTTCACCGATGCTCATCGCTTCCAGTTGAGTGCAAGTTATCCGCCGCGTGACTACTGCGTTCAGTATCAGGAGTCCGATTTGCATTTCATCGAGCGCCTATGTCACGAAGAGGGCTTGCACTATCACTTCCAGCACAGTGTATCTGGCCATCAACTAATTTTTGGCGACGACCAGACCGTATTTCCCCGGCGCGACCGACCCACTGCTTATAAACACGACAGTGGAATGGTTTACGACGAACCGGTTATTCAGCGCTTTGGTCTTCGGCTTGAAACCCGGACCAGCCGAGTCACATGCCGTGATTACGACTTCAAGAAGGCTACGTTCCTGCCGGAAAACGCCTGTCAGCTCAACATCGGTAAAATCCAGCCGGACTTGGAAGCCTACGATTATCCCGGTGGTTTTTTTCAGGAACAGCGCGGCAAATTACTGAGTCGGCGGGCCCTGGAACGACATCGCGCCGACTACTGCCTGGCCGAAGGCAGGAGTAACCAGCCAACCTTGATGACGGGACATTTCTTGGAGTTGAGAGAACATCCACGCTCGGAATGGAATGACCTATGGTTGTTGACTGAAGTACGTCACGAAGGCAAACAGCCGCAGGTCCTGGAAGAAATTATCCCCAACGAAACTGGCCCTAGTGAAGGCCTCTTCAATCAGGGCTACCGCAATCGGTTTGTCGCTACACCGTGGGCTGTGATCTTTCGCTCCCGACGGTTTTTTCAAAAACCACACATATCCGGCTGCCAGACAGCAGTCGTTACCGGGCCCGAGGGTGAAGAAATCCACTGCGATCAATACGGCCGGGTCAAGGTCAGGTTTTTCTGGGATCGTGCGGATCGCGTCGATAGCAACAGCAGCTGCTGGTTGAGAGTCGCTTCAAGTTGGGCAGGCAATGGCTATGGGGGCGTTACGATACCAAGAGTGGGTATGGAGGTATTGGTCACCTTCCTTGAAGGCGATCCCGACAAGCCCTTGATCAGCGGATGCCTGACCAATAGTGCAAATACCTTGCCCTACCCACTCCCTGCACATAAAACGCGCACCGTGTTTCGCTCCCGCAGCTCCCCCGGCTACAAGGGCGCCAACGAATTGCATCTGGAGGACCGTACAGGCCAGGAGCTGATCTACCTGCGTGCCCAGCGTGATATGGAGCAAAAAATAGAAAATGACAGCCGGCTAGAGGTGGGCAACGAACGGCGAGAGACCATCAAGGGCAACAGCATTACAGAAATTCATGCGGAGGAGCATCGGACTACAGCCGCCGACCGCACGATCCGGGTCGGAGGTAACGATTACCTGAACGTCGTCAATCGCCATACCCATGTCGATCAGACGTTCATCGTCGACGCCGGTCAGCAAGTGCATATCAAGGCCGGCGCTCATCTCGTTCTCGAAGCAGGCGCAACCCTCAGCTTGAATGCCGGGGGCCAACACATCGTGATCAATCCCAGCGGCATCTACAGCAGCAGTGAAATCCAAATCGGTGGCACCCCGCTACCTGCGATCAGTGCTTCGTCATTTAATCCTGAACTAGCGGCCACCTTGGTCAAGCTGGAGGATCTACCGGCGATGCTTGCCCCTACGCAGCGGGCCCTGATGACGGCCAGTCAAGCATTGGGATTAGATTTCTGTCCTATCTGCGAGGCCTGCCGCAACGGTATATGTACAACGGAAGCCGTCGCAGCATGACTTGCTCGTTCCCCCATCAGTGGTTGGTCGAGCACCACCGCCTTGGCCGCGCATTGTGTGTTGTTCTGGACTCGGAAAATGAGCGACAGATACGCCAGGCGCTTTTAAAGAACTGTCGCCCTGACCAATATCTGAACATTTTTGGCCAGACCATCATCGCCGACCTAAGCGACGCTGGGCCGCTCGTCTTCGAATTTGATCAGCCCGGCGACCAAAGTATCCATCAATTACTCGAGTCCCCGGAAAGAAACTGGGGCTGGCTTGCCAGCCTTCGTAAAGGAAACCTGCAGGTATTGGCAGAACATTGGCGGGAACGGTTGATCATTGGAAAGCGTCCTCATCAAGCGCTGTATCGCTTCCAGGACAATCGTGTGCTGGCACGGGCACTCGGGTATTTGCCCATTGAAGCCTACCCCGTCTATCTCGGGCCGGCGATCAGTGTCTGCTACTGGCAAGGTACAAGCTGGGAACGCGTGGATAATCCGGCACCCGACGTATATCCGGTGCCTGAATCGCCTCTCTGGCTGCAAGTACCTGTTCCCCCGCAGCAAGTAATGGAAACCCGCCTGATCAATGCCCGCCGTTTTCTGTTGGCCGAGCATGTCCAGGCCTACGCCCGACTTGCCGAGCGCCAGGATCCGGAGGCGTGGTTGCGCGCCACGCTCAATCAAGCCGAGGCATGGAACTGGCAAGCGCCTGAGAAGTTGGAATTCTTGCTGACCTATCGTCTGCAAGCGCCTGCGCACACGTTGATGCGGGAATGGCAAGCGCTCCCTGCTGAAAGCCCTGACGAACATTTTGAACGGGTGCGTCTGATGACGACCTTTTGGCAAGTCGAGACGTTGCGATGAAACATTTCCTACGGATTGCAGGCTTGAGCTGCAGCTTAGCGATAGCGACAGGCTGCATCAGCAAACCTCCCAACACGTTCACCTTTACCGCTGATCTACCTCCGGACTTTGCTTATCAAGCCGTCGCGGTGTATGTCCCTGCCAAAGGGCAATCCTGCACTGTGCCGGGTGGTAGAAATACAGAAGTCGGATACAACCTGCATTGGCGCAAACATTACCAGCCGAACTCGGAGATTGCCTTGTACAGAACAGTTGGCGGCTGCCCATTGGTGATCTACCGCATCAGACTCGAGATCAACGCTGCATATGGCAAAGATTGGAGCGACATAAGTGGAGACTCAGCGGTTATCGCCATACGCGATGAGTTGGAAGCGCAATACAAGAGAACATTCAACGAGGCAGATGAAAGCGTCTTTTATGGCCAGTGCCAATGGCTATTTCGCACCTCGGGCAAGCCTCGCATTCTCCGGAAAATACTCAATTGTAAACAAATCACGCCGCTGGGAATGCTTGGACGCGGCCGTCCTTTCTCGGCCTATACCCTCGATCAGCTTCCGGGAAAAACCATAACAATGAAGATCTCCTTGGCAAATGAAGAAAGACCCTACATGGGCGACACCTGGGTAAAGGTACCCAGTGGCTGGAAACGATGCATGGGTAAAAATTTTGAAGACCAATATGCGTTTTGTTCCGGCAACTACACAGATTTCAGTGGTTTTCAGATGCCTGATGGCCGGCGATGCACCATATACCCAGGCTGCACGGAATAAGGAAGCCCGCGCATGACGTCGTTGAAAAATGAACTGGAATCAAGGTTGAGCGGCAGTACCCTGGCGTGCCCGGTGGCAGGGAAATGGACGAGCTTTCAGCTAGTCGATGAGTTGGGCTCTGGCGAACCTTACGCAGGACTGGTTTATGTCGCTACCGATTCAGAAGGACAGGTACATTCCGGAAATCTAGATGCATCGGGGGCCGGCAAGGTCAGGAATCATTACGCCGGACCGATTGCCCTTGTCTTTGAACAAAAGTACCAAGGGCCGGAACAGCTTTATCTGGAGCTTCAACGCAGAGACAGCTATCCGCTGAAGATTACCGAGCTGCAAGTCCGTGCAGAACACACCCGCTACATGCATCCAAACGCTATACGCTCCCGAGAAAGCCCGGCCCAAACTCGCGCGGACGATTTCTTCCAGGTGGAGGTGCGCCATCTCGTCAAGCACGTCGCGCATTTGCCTCCCGAGGTGTATCGCCATTACCCGTGCCCTACCGGGCCGGCACGGCTGATGGGTGAGCATGGCAAATCCGGTGTAATCCTTATGCCACACAAGCACACGGTGCTGGAGGTGCGCCCGTTACGGGCCTTGCGGCCCATGTTGTCCATCGCCCCCGAATTCTGCGCACTCAACTTATATCAATTGGCGCTCATGTCGACCTTGACCTATTGCCCCTTTGGCCAGACTCCAGAACTACCTCCGATCAATACCCGGGTGAGCTTCACCCACCAGCCGAGCGTCGGTAACTGGTTCGCAGATGCGCTAGCCAAATCCGAGGAACTTTGGATGCTCAATCCGGGGCAAACAAAAGCCTATTATCCGTTATATCAGGACGTGCCCTATTCCGAACGCCTGGAGATCGTGCCGTTCGACCCTGCCCTGTATGCGGTCAATAATCCAGAGCTGGGCGAAGACCAGGAACATCCCGCCAAGATCCACTTTCTTGATGACCGCAAACTTGAGTCGCAGGCCACTGATACCCAGGCGTTTATCACCCATAACGGCCAACTGATCCTTATTGCAATACGCGGAACTTCGGAAATGATCCCTGACGGCCTGCGTGACGCAGATGCGCTCCAAGTACCGTTTGAAGAAGGTAATGGTCGAGTACATCGCGGATTCTATGGAGCCGCAAAAAAAACGGCCGCCTTCGTAACGAGCTACTTGGATAAATTCTATGCTGGCCAACCACTACTCATTTGCGGCCACAGCCTTGGGGGCGCGGTAGCGTTATTACTTTCCGAAATTCTGCGGCGCCGACCGGAAGGCTACACCATCCAGCTCTACACCTACGGCGCCCCCCGCGCCGCTGATGCAACTTTCGTAAAAAACGCCGAGCCCCTGGTGCATTACCGCATGGTCAACCACAACGATCCGATACCCAGCGTACCCGGCAGTTGGATGAACACAAAGGCAGGCATCTATGGCACGGGGTTGGCGCTGACGTTCGCCAACGTACCGGTCGGCCTTTCGGTGTTTGTGGCGGGCATCACCAACTGGACGGGGGAGAACTATGAACACCACGGAATCTTGCGACATTTCATGCCAGTGGAGTTAGATCGCAAGGAAACCTTTTCGATACTCTGGACGCCCAGTTGCGACACCATCATTCAACACGCCGCCTGCGATGTCGCCCTTCAGCATCAACACGGCCTACCGGATCGTCCGTCGTTACTGTCCCAACTCTTTCACACCGAGAATCATTTCATGGTCCCCAGCTATATTCCCGCTTGTTGGGCGACCTTGCATCGCTGGCAGCAAGCGCAGGTAGCCCAGGACTCCCTGGTAACGAAGCGTGAATATGAATGGGTGGAAAGTGCTCTGGCACACATCACCCAGCGCTTGCGAAACGAAAAACGCCACCTGACAGCACGGGCCGCTCCCAATGGTCGTAGCCACAACCCTGACCATGATGCACTTACCCACGAAATCGACATGATACGAACCACGCTCGCTCGTCTGGCCACGCTGCGCACCGCGTCGGTCAGCGAAAAAGACGTCTACGGAAACCTGGCGGAACAACCCGAACAACTGGCGCAAAGCCTGTCGCGCTGGCATGCCCACCCGGAAAACAGCGTAGCGGTGCAATTGGCGAGGGCACCGAGCCCGGGTACCGAAAATGAGTGGATCAACAATGCTGACGGATACGCAGTCGGTAAACCTTACACCTTGGATATCGACGCCATCGTCTGACTGACTAATTTCTCTGGGTAGCCCTTCCCTTGTTTCCTTTGGGGGCGTTGTGGCGGGCGTCAGGGTTGGCGGTCCAGCTTCTTCAGGAAAACCGTCATTTCCTTTTCCGCTTGCTTGTCGCCATGGGCGCGGGCGGCTGCCAGGCCCTGCTGCCAGGCGTGGCGCGCCGCCGCGACATCGCCTTGGCCTTGGTGGGCTTTACCCAATAGTTTCCACGCCGCCGAGTACTTTGGATCGAACTCGACGCAGCGCTGAAGGTGCTCCGCCGCCCGGGCGAATTCGCCGAGATCGAGATAGCCTTTGCCCAGGCCAAAGCGCAGCAGTGCGTTATCCACACCCTTGGCGAGCATTTTTTCCAGGGAGTCGAGCATGGGGCGCGTCCTCGGTTGGGTCGGTGGTTGGTTTGTTGGCAGTTGGATCGCTTTCGCGAGCAAGCCCGCTCCCACAATGGGATTTGTGTCGAGCCAACCAGCCGCCTACAAATCCGCCTCCTGCACCACCCTCACCTTCTGCGCGTCCAGCGCATACGCCGCGCTCGCCAAGTCGTTGTCGACCTTTTCGATCTTCAGCGTGCCGGTCACCCACAACGGCGTATAGATGTCGTCGAGCTTCAGGCCCTTGGGATAACGCACCAGCACCAGTTGATTGGGCGGCGGTGGCGGAACGTGGATGCAGGCGCCAGGGTAAGGCACCAGGAAGAACAGCGTGCTGCGCCCCTTGGCGTCGGTTTCCAGTGGGACCGGATAACCGCCGATACGGATGTGCTTGTCGTTCATCGACGCCACGGTCTTGGTCGAATACATCACCGCTGGCAAGCCTTTGCTTTGTTTCAGACCACCTTTTTCGGTGAAGGTGCCGTTGGCTTCGGGGGAGTCGTGGTCGATCTCGGGCATGGCCTCGAGGGCTTTCTGGTCCGACTTTGGCATCAGTTCGAGCCAGTCGGTTTCCGGCAGTTCGGCGGCATGGGCCAGGCCGCTGCCCAGCAAAAGAAGGGTCAACACTAGACGGCGCATGAAAGGGCTCGGCAATGAAGGAAGGTAGAACGCCGAGCATTCTAGCCCCCTCTGCGCGCCAGGCAGAGAGGGCTTATCGCATTTGGATCAGTTTCTTTTGATCAGGCCGTAGATCACCAGCAGGACGATCGCGCCCACCAGGGCACCGATGAAGCCAGCGCCTTGGCCTGCCTGGTAGATGCCCAGGGCCTGGCCGCCGTAGGTGGCTGCCAACGAACCGCCGATACCGAGCAGGATGGTCATGATCCAACCCATGCTGTCATCGCCCGGTTTCAGGAAACGCGCCAGCAGGCCGACGATCAAGCCGATAAAGATGGTTCCGATGATTCCCATGGCATTTCCTCTTGATTGAGTTGCTATGCCAAAGCCTAGTAGGACTTTGGCACCTTGCCATGAGAGAAGCCGGCCGACGAATGGTTCCGCCGATGTTTCAGATTATTGCTCGGCGATCAGCGTCTCGACCTTGATGATCTGTTGGGCCAACGTCGCCCGGTCACCGCAGCGCAGGTTGGCGTGACCGACCTTGCGCCCGACCTTGAACGCCTTGCCATAGTGATGCAGGTGGCAGTCGGCGATCGCCAGGACCTTCTCGGTGTCGGGCACCTTGCCGATGAAGTTGAGCATCGCGCTCTCGCCGACCTTGGCGGTCGACCCCAGCGGCAGCCCGGCCACCGCCCGCAGGTGGTTTTCGAACTGGCTGCACTCGGCGCCTTCGGTGGTCCAGTGCCCGGAGTTATGCACACGCGGGGCGATTTCGTTGGCCTTGAGGCCACCGTCCACTTCAAAGAACTCGAACGCCATCACGCCGACATAGTCGAGTTGCTTGAGCACCCGGCTGGAGTAATCCTCCGCCAAGGCCTGCAATGGATGATTGGTGCTGGCGACGGACAATTTGAGAATGCCGTCCTTGTGGGTGTTATGCACCAGCGGGTAGAAACGGATTTCACCGTCGCGGGCACGCACGGCGATCAGCGAGACTTCGCCGGTGAACGGCACGAAACCTTCCAACAGGCACGCCACGCTGCCGAGCTCGGCAAACGTACCGGCCACGTCTTCAGGGTTGCGCAGGACCTTCTGGCCCTTGCCGTCGTAACCCAGGGTGCGGGTCTTGAGCACGGCAGGCAGGCCGATGGTGGCAACGGCGGCGTCCAGGTCGGCCTGGGACTGGATGTCGGCGAAGGCCGGCGTCGGGATGCCCAGGTCCTTGAACATGTTCTTCTCGAACCACCGGTCACGGGCGATGCGCAAGGCTTCGGCGCTCGGGTAGACCGGGACGAATTGCGACAGGAAGGCCACGGTTTCGGCCGGGACGCTTTCGAATTCGAAGGTCACCAGGTCGACTTCATCGGCCAATTGGCGCAGGTGATCCTGGTCGCCGTAGTCGGCCCGCAGGTGCTCACCCAGGGCGGCTGCACAGGCGTCCGGCGCCGGGTCCAGGAAAGCGAAGTTCATACCCAGCGGCGTACCCGCCAGGGCCAACATGCGGCCCAACTGGCCGCCACCGATTACACCGATCTTCATTCGTCAACCACCTCAGGCAATGCGTGGGTCCGGATTGTCCAGGACGCTGTCTGTCTGCTCAGCGCGGAATTTTTTCAGCACGGTATGAAACTGTGGATGCTTGGCGCCCAGGATACTCGCCGAGAGCAGGGCGGCGTTGATCGCGCCAGCCTTGCCGATGGCCAGGGTCGCGACCGGGATGCCGGCTGGCATTTGCACGATCGATAGCAACGAATCGACGCCCGAGAGCATCGACGATTGCACTGGCACGCCCAGCACTGGCAGGTGGGTCTTGGCCGCACACATGCCTGGCAAGTGAGCCGCACCGCCGGCACCGGCGATGATCACTTCGATGCCACGGGATTCGGCCTCTTCGGCGTACTGGAACAGCAGGTCCGGGGTGCGGTGGGCAGAGACCACTTTCACCTCGTAAGGGATGCCGAGCTTTTCCAGCATATCGGCGGTGTGGCTAAGGGTGGACCAATCGGACTTGGAGCCCATGATCACGCCAACCAGTGCACTCATCGTCGTGCCTCTTCTCTCTGGGCGCCCGCAGGCGCGTCAAAAAACAACAAGCCACGCAGGAAACCGGCGTGGCTTGTTGTACGAATAATGGCCGGGCGAACCGACCGAAGGCCGGGCAGTATACCGAAAATGGTGCGTTAAACGCACTTTCGCCGACCATCTGTCGTTTGGGGCGAAGCGGCGGTTTTATTGACTCGAAGGTCAGCGAAAGAGCGCCATTAAACCATCTGTGGGAGCGGGCTTGCTCGCGAATGCGGTGTGTCAGCCGACATCATCGCAACTGATACACCGCATTCGCGAGCAAGCCCGCTCCCACAAGGGTGACGGTGGTTTTCAAGACCCGGCCGCGCCCTGCGCCACGCCGCCTTCAAGCTTGCGCCACAACAACCGCACGTTGGCCTTGCGCACCAGGGCGCAGCGGTACAGGCGGATTTCCAGTGGCACGTGCCATTGCGTGCCGCCGCAGATCACCAGTTCGCCCCGGGCCAGTTCGGCGCGCACGCTCAAATGCGGCACCCAGGCGATGCCCAGGCCTTCCAGGGCCATGCTCTTGAGACTGTCGGCCATGGCGGTCTCGTAGATCGTGGTGAAACGCAGCGCTCGCTGGCGCAACAATTGATTGACCGAGCGGCCGAGAAACGCCCCGGCGCTGTAGGCCAGCAGCGGAACACTGGCCTCGCCTTCGAGATCGAACAGCGGCTTGCCGTCGGCATCGGCCGCACACACCGGCAGCATTTCAGTCTGGCCCAAGTGCAGCGAAGGGAAGATTTCCGGGTCCATCTGCATCGCCGAATCCGGGTCATAGAAGGCCAGCATCAAGTCGCAGCCGCCTTCGCGCAATGCGTGCACGGCGTCACCGACGTTGGTCGCCACCAACCGCGTGGCGATGTTCATCCCCTCGTTGCGCAGTTGCGCGATCCAGCGCGGAAAGAAACCCAGCGCCAGGGAGTGCGCGGCCGCCACCTGGATGACTTCGCCCTGCCCGCCTTCCAAGTGATGCAGATGACGCAGCACTTCACCCAGTTGCTCCACCACCGTGCGCGCCGTCACCAGGAACAGCTGCCCCGCGGCCGTCAGTTCGACGGGCGTGCGCGAGCGGTTGACCAGCGTAAGCCCCAGCGCCGCTTCCAGGCTGCGGATTCGCCGGCTGAACGCCGGCTGCGTCACGAAACGTCGCTCGGCCGCCTGGGAGAAGCTGCGGGTAGCCGCCAAGGCACTGAAGTCCTCAAGCCATTTGCTTTCAAGATTCATCACGTCCCTCCCACGCACCAAAACAGGTCACACGTCCGCCACACAGGCGGCGTCACATCCGCATTATGCCGAATATGCATACCCCAGTGCTTAACAGCATTGGCCCATTTTTTTCTGAAAGCCTAGGATCCACAGCGTTCCGGCTCAGACCGGGTCCTTATCGAGATGATTTCCGTCATGTCCTCCGCTGCATCATTCCGCACAGAAAAAGACCTGCTTGGCGTACTCGAAGTACCGGCACAAGCGTATTACGGCATCCAGACCCTACGAGCGGTAAACAATTTCCGTCTCTCCGGCGTCCCGATTTCGCATTACCCCAAGCTGGTGGTCGGTCTGGCAATGGTCAAACAGGCCGCCGCTGACGCCAACCGCGAATTGGGCCAGCTCAGCGAAGCCAAGCACGCCGCTATCAGCGAAGCCTGTGCACGATTGATCCGCGGCGATTTCCACGAAGAGTTCGTGGTGGACATGATCCAGGGCGGCGCTGGCACGTCGACCAACATGAATGCCAACGAAGTCATCGCCAACATCGCGCTGGAGGCCATGGGCCACCAGAAAGGCGAGTACCAATACCTGCACCCCAACAACGACGTGAACATGGCGCAGTCCACCAACGACGCCTACCCGACCGCGATCCGCCTGGGTCTGCTGCTGGGTCACGACGCCTTGCTGGCCAGCCTCGACAGCCTGATCCAGGCGTTCGCGGCCAAGGGTGAAGAATTCAGCCACGTCCTGAAAATGGGCCGCACCCAGCTGCAGGACGCTGTGCCGATGACCCTTGGCCAGGAATTTCGTGCCTTCGCCACCACCCTGGGCGAAGACCTGGCACGCCTGAGAACCCTGGCGCCTGAACTGCTCACCGAAGTGAACCTGGGCGGCACCGCCATCGGCACCGGCATCAACGCCGACCCGCGCTACCAGGCTTTGGCCGTACAGCGCCTGGCGACCATCAGCGGCCAGCCGCTGGTACCGGCTGCCGACCTGATCGAAGCCACCTCCGACATGGGTGCCTTCGTGCTGTTCTCCGGCATGCTCAAGCGTACCGCGGTCAAGCTGTCGAAGATCTGCAACGACCTGCGCCTGCTCTCCAGCGGCCCACGCACCGGCATCAACGAGATCAACCTGCCGGCCCGCCAGCCAGGCAGCTCGATCATGCCCGGCAAGGTCAACCCGGTGATCCCGGAAGCGGTCAACCAGGTGGCGTTCCAGATCATCGGCAACGACCTGGCCCTGACCATCGCGGCCGAAGGCGGCCAACTGCAATTGAACGTGATGGAGCCGCTGATCGCCTTCAAGATCTTCGACTCGATCCGCCTGCTGCAACGGGCCATGGACATGCTGCGCGAGCACTGCATCGTCGGCATCACCGCCAACGAAGCGCGCTGCCGCGAACTGGTCGAACACTCGATCGGCCTGGTCACTGCGCTGAACCCGTACATCGGCTATGAAAACGCCACCCGCATTGCCCGTGTCGCCCTGGAAAGCGGCCGCGGCGTGCTGGAACTGGTGCGCGAAGAAGGCTTGCTCGACGACGCCATGCTCGACGACATCCTGCGCCCGGAAAACATGATTGCTCCACGTCTGGTCCCGCTCAAAGCGTGATCGACGCGAACACCGCTCACCAGGTCGAGGGACTAGACACCTCTCACCTTTTGAGGGCTTGGGGATCTTCCCCAAGCCCTTTTTTTAATTGATATCAGTAAAGGATGACTGAACCTGTGGGAAGGAACCTGCTCGCGATAAACGACGACGCGCTGCCCGTTGTAAACCGCGTCGCCCGCCAACTCGAGCAAGCTCGCCCCCACAAGAACCTGACCGAAAGGCCAGGTGTTTCAACGGGTCCGTTTCGTCGGACGCACCACAACTGTGCAGACGGGCACCGCACTGATAGGTATAGTGCCGCCCCTCTTCGCATGAGCGGTCGTCCGCAACGAGACCTTTAAACATGCGAAAACCGAACTAATAACAAACCCGCGAAAGTGGACCGGGACGAAACTTCGCCTCAAATATCGGGCCGCGCGCCGACCGATGTAACGCGATGTTTCCAAATGGCCAGCATTTGCTTAAACAAAAAACAGCGAGGAATACTCATGCTCGAAGTCATCAACGACTTCCTATCAGGGAAAGTGCTGATCGTGCTCATTGTCGGGCTCGGTGGCTACTTCACGATCCGCTCGCGTTTCGTCCAGTTCCGTCACTTCTTTCACATGTTCACGGTATTCCGTGACAGCCTGAAAAGCAGCTCTGACCAACTCAGCTCCTTCCAGGCCCTGATGCTCAGCCTGGCCGGCCGTGTCGGCGCGGGCAACATCGCCGGTGTTGGCATCGCCGTGACCCTCGGTGGCCCAGGTGCGGTGTTCTGGATGTGGGTGACCGCGCTGGTCGGTATGTCCAGCAGCTTCTTCGAATGCTCCCTCGGCCAGCTCTATAAGCGCTGCGACTCCGAAGGCCAGTACCGTGGCGGCCCGTCCTATTACATCCAACACGGCCTGCAGAAACGCTGGTTGGGCATGATCATGGCGTTCCTGCTGCTGGTCACCTTCGGCTTCGCCTTCAACGGCTTGCAAGCCCACGCGGTGACCCATTCCCTGAACAACGCCTTCGGCTTTGACACCACCTATACAGGCCTGGGCCTGGCGGTGTTGCTGGGCCTGGTGTTCATCGGCGGGATCAAGCGTATCGCCAAGGTTGCCGACCTGTTGGTACCGGTCAAGACCCTGGCGTACATCGCCGTGACTCTCTATGTCATCGTGCTGCAGTTTGACCACGTACCGGCCATGCTGGCGACCATCGTCAGAAGCGCCTTCGGCCTGGACCAGGCGTTTGGCGGCTTGATCGGTAGCGCCATCGTCATGGGCGTCAAGCGCGGCGTGTTCGCCAACGAAGCCGGCCTGGGCAGTGCGCCTAACGTGGCCGCTGTCGCCTCGGTCGAGCATCCGGTGGCACAGGGCGTGGTACAGGCGTTCAGCGTGTTCCTGGACACCTTTGTGATCTGCACCTGCACCGCGCTGCTGATTCTGCTGTCGGGTTTCTACACCCCAGGCTTCGAAGGCGATGGCATTGCCCTGACCCAGAATTCCCTGGCGGCCGTAGTGGGTGACTGGGGCCGGATTTTCATCTCCGTGGCACTGTCCCTGTTCGTGTTCACCTCGATCCTCTACAACTACTATCTGGGCGAGAACAACCTGCGCTTCATGATCGGCGACAACCGCAAGGTACTGATCGGCTACCGCGCGCTGGTGCTGGTCCTGATTTTCTGGGGCGCCATCGAAAACCTCAGCACCGTGTTCGCCTTCGCCGACATCACCATGACGCTGCTGGCGTTCGTAAACCTGATCGCGCTGTTCCTGCTGTTCAAGGTCGGCATGCGCATCCTGCGCGACTACGACGACCAGCGTTCGGCCGGCATCAAGGTTCCGGTCTTCGACTCCAGCAAGTTTCCGGACCTGGATCTGGACCGCAAGGCCTGGCCTGCCAACCCGTCGGCACCGGTTGCCCAGCCTGACGCCGCTACCGCGGGCGTGACCGCAGCGCAACGCTGACCGGTAACAAGCTGTCTGGAAAAAACCGGGCGCCCCCCCTGCGCCCGGCGTGACACAACCTGAGGTCGGCGTCATGCTCGGCCTTATGTTGTGGCAGCGAAGTAGAGCTGCCGTTTTCGTCCTCGGAGAACAACCATGAATTCCTCGACCTACCCTGCTGCCCAGCACGTCATGGTGCTCTATACCGGCGGCACCATCGGCATGCAAGCCAGCGCCCACGGCTTGGCACCTGCATCCGGTTTCGAAGCGCGGATGCGCGACTACCTGCACAGCCAGCCCGAACTCGTCATCCCGCAATGGCGTTTTCGCGAAATGTCGCCGCTGATCGACAGCGCCAACATGACCCCGGCCTACTGGCAACAGCTGCGCGAAGCGGTGGTTGATGCTGTGGATGTGCAGGGCTGCGATAGCGTACTGATCCTGCATGGCACTGACACCCTGGCCTACAGCGCGGCGGCGATGAGTTTCCAATTGCTGGGCCTGCATGCCCGGGTCTGCTTCACCGGCTCGATGCTGCCGGCCGGCGTGACCGACAGCGATGCCTGGGAAAACCTCAGCGGCGCACTGGTCGCCCTCGGTCAAGGCCTGGCCCCGGGCGTACACCTGTACTTCCACGGTGAGCTGCTGGCGCCGACCCGTTGCGCCAAGGTGCGCAGCTTCGGCCGTCACCCGTTCAAGCGCCTGGAGCGCCAGGGCGGCGGCGTCAAAGCCTCTTCGCTGCCGGCGCAGTTGAATTACAACCAGCCCAAGCAGCTGGCCAATGTCGCGGTATTGCCGCTGTTTCCCGGCATCAGCGCTGAGATCCTCGATGGCCTGCTCGGCGGCGGTATCCAGGGCCTGGTCCTGGAGTGCTACGGCAGCGGCACCGGGCCGAGCGACAACCCGGCGTTCCTCGCCAGCCTCGAGCGGGCGCGGGACAGCGGCGTGGTGGTGGTGGCGGTGACCCAATGCCATGAAGGCGGCGTGGAGCTGGATGTGTACGAGGCTGGCAGCCGCTTGCGTGGCGTCGGTGTGCTGTCCGGCGGCGGCATGACGCGCGAGGCGGTGTTCGGCAAGTTGCAGGCGTTGATTGGCGCAGGGTTGCCGGTGGACGAGGTTCGGCGGTTGGTTGAGCTGGATCTGTGTGGCGAACTGAGCTGACACGGCCCCGCATCAACTTGTAGTGAGGGGCTTTTGTGGCGAGGGAGCTTGCTCCCGCCCGGCTGCGCAGCAGTCGTAAAGCAGACAGCGCCGTTTTACCTGAATAGAGCCGGTTGCCTGTTTGGGGCTGCTGCGCAGCCCAGCGGGAGCAAGCTCCCTCGCCACAAAAGCGACGTCATACCAAAGTACCCGGCACACAACTTGCTCCGTTCCCAGCCTCCCAAAGGCTGGAAACGAACATGCTTCATTCCCACCTCACCACCCTCAACGCCGTCTCCCTGGTCCTCAACACCTTCAAAAACGAAGGGCTATCCAGTGAGGCGTTGCTGGCCGGCAGCGGCATCAGCGCGGCGGACCTGAGCCGGGCCGACACGCGCATCACCACCAATCAGGAAATGCAGGTCTGCGCCAACGCCGTGGCGCTCAAGCGCGACATCGGCCTGGAACTGGGCCTGCGCATGCACGTTTCGTCCTACGGCATGCTCGGCTACGCCCTGCTCACCAGTGCCACCTTAGGTGACGCTTTGCGCCTGGCGCTGCGTTATCCGGCGTTATTGGGAACACTCTTCGACCTCAACCTGGAAGCGGACGACGAGACCGTCTGGTTCAGCGCCAGCGACTATCGCGAGAACCCGGCCCTGGCGGCGTTCAATGCCGAGTTCTGCATGGTTTCGCTGAAGGTCATCTGCAACGACCTGCTCGGCCGTGTCTTGCCGCTGCGCGCGGCGCGTTTCGAACACCCGGCGCCCGATTACCATGGGCGCTACAAGGCGCATTTCGATTGCCCGGTTCGCTTCGACAGCATCGACAACGCTTTCGCCTTCGACCGGCACTGGCTCGAACAACCATTGCCCCTGGCCGATCCTATCACCCACCAAGCCATGGCCGAACGCTGTCGCCGGCAGAACACCGAATTCACCGGCCGCCAAGCCTGGCTAGGGCGGATCCGCCAACTGCTCGACGCCCAACTGGACGCCGCCCCCGGCCTCGACGGCCTCGCCGAACACATGAACTGCTCGGCGCGCACCTTGCGCCGGCACCTCAAGGAGCTAGGTTGCAGTTATCAAGAACTGCTCGACGAACTGCGCTTCGAACGGGCCAAGCAGATGCTCTGCGAGGATCAATTGCCGATCTATCGGATTGCCGAAAGGCTGGGCTTCAGTGAAACAGCCAGCTTTCGCCATGCTTTCGTGCGCTGGAGCGGGGTGGCGCCGAGTCAGTTCAGGTCCTGAACCTGCTGGGCAAACACCGCTTTCATGTACAACACCAACCCCTGTGGCGAGGGAGCTTGCTCCCGCTGGGTGGCGAAGCCGCCCCAAAAAGTCCTGACGCATGCCTCCAAGCACACCACATCACCGGTCTACGACGGCTGCGCCGCCGAGCGGGAGCAAGCTCCCTCGCCACGGGTCCCAGTGCGTTATGGATGCTTTGTTTATTCTCTATCTGCCATGCTTCCGACAAGCCACACATCCTTGCGCCATTGCCTACAACTACGCCAGAATCCGCCGGCTTGTGGGCCTTGCACCTGAGTTCTATCGTTTCCCTGCCACTGCTCATCAGTGGTCGGGTTTAGTAGCCCGAGGTTTTCCCGCAAGATGCATTAGTTTTCATTCAGGCAGGTATCCCAATTCCTGTCTCAATGGTGGCTGTGCGCAGGGCGCTTCGGCGCGCCGGCAAATGCTGGAATCCCCGGTCTACTAACCTGCGTACAGCCGCCACCCTTCTTTTAGTAGGGAAGAGGTTGCGGCCCAACTCAAGGGTTCCAGCATATGTTCAAAGTAACTCCAAATCCTCCCGAAACGGACCGCACTTCTGCGCACACCAAATCCAAAACCAAAAAGCTCGACGAAGCTGCCGAGCGTGCCCTGGATTTCTATTTGTCGCCAAAGACAAAACCTGAAGACTCGACCAAACCAGGCCAACTGTTCACCGTCGTAAAAGACATCGACAACGAATCCCTGCTCACCAACCTCAGCGAAACCCTCGCTTCAGCCGATGCGATGGTCAATGACCTGGCCTTCGAACTGGAAGGCTCGCGCCGTCACGTTGCCCTCGGCATCCTGCAACTGATTGAACTAAGTTCATTATTGGCGAACCGGGCGTTGGATAACGTCGACCCTCGCTAACCGCGACACCAGCGACCCGTGGCGAGGGAGCTTGCTCCTCGCCACGGACTTCATACGCCTCCAGGCCGGGGGATGTGCTGCCGTCTTCGCAAACAAACTCCCACTAGGGATTGGCGATGAGTGGTCTTTCTGTGCGGCTCTGCTTAAACACTTTAGCGGGTGTACTGCGAGTTAAGAAAAAATGAGTTCATCACGAGTAAAACCAAGTGCTGAGTAACAGCATCATTTCAAAGGTGATCGAAAAATGAGCAAATTGAAAGCAACCCAAAGCGGTAAGGCCGGCAAGCACAAAGGGCAAGACACCTTTGGCTGCTTGTACGTGCGCGGCTTGCGCAAAGCTCGTGTGACTAGCTCGATGGATCTGCGGATGCTCGACCGCATCCGTCGTGGTTCGTCCGATGAGCCAGAGGGTGCGCTCGCTGGTTCGCGTCAGACCAAGCTTTCCGCCAGTGCGTAAGACCAAGACAAAGTGAGAACTGGGCGACCTTGGTCGCCTTTTTTGTGTTTGTCCGGTGACGGCGAATAGCTCTGCCCGCCAATCTCACCGAAACCCTGGCATCTGCCGATGCGGTGGTCAACGAACTGCCTCCGAGCTGGAAGGCTCCCGCCGCTCCATCTCCCTCGGCATCCAGCAACTGATCGAACTGAGTTCATTGTTGGCAAACCGTGCAACTGGATAACGTCTATCCACTATACCCGCTACACCCTCAATCCCGTGGCGAGGGAGCTTGCTCCCGCTGGGTGGCGAAGCCGCCCCAAAAAGTCCTGACGCTGGCTTCCAGACACACCGCAGCAACCGGTCTGCGTCGGCTGCGCCGTCGAGCGGGAGCAAGCTCCCTCGCCACGAGTCCCAGTGCATTACGGATGCCTTGTTTATTCTCTCTCCGCCACGCTTCCGACAAGCCACACATCCTTGCGCCATTGCCTACAACTACGCCAGAATCCGCCGGCTTGTGCGCCTTGCCCCCGGGCCCTATCGTTTCCCTGCCACTGCTCACCAGTGGTCGGGCTTGGCGGCCCGGTACACGAAAGGCGCAATAGCCCCTCAATACGATTGCGATGCCTCTGGCATTAGCAGTCCCATGTTATGACGGGTTGCGCAAGGATCCCTTCGGGGATGCCGGGTTCCTTTCGTTCCGGTCCGCCAACCTTGTGTAATCCGTCACCCCATCTGCTTGGCGGCAGATGGTGATGGTTCCTCTAACGAAAGGAGCTCCACCATGTTCAAACCTACACCGAATCCGCCAGAGGCGGCTCCCACTCCCTCGCAAACCAAATCCAAAACCAAAAAACTCGACGAAGCTGCCGAGCGTGCCCTGGATTTCTATTTGTCGCCAAAGACAAAACCTGAAGACTCGACCAAACCAGGCCAATTGTTCACCGTCGTAAAAGACATCGACAACGAATCCTTGCTAGCTAACCTCAGCGAAACCCTGGCTTCAGCCGATGCGATGGTCAACGAATTGGCTTTCGATCTGGAGGGCTCACACCGCCACATCGCACTCGGTATCCAGCAACTGATCGAACTGAGCTCATTACTGGCGAACCGAGCGCTGGATAACGTCGACCCACGCTAACCGCCACACCACCAACCCGTGGCGAGGGTGCTTGCTCCCGCTGGGTGGCGAAGCCGCCCCAAAAGGTCCGACGCATGCCTCCAGGCACACCGCATCACCCGGTCTGCGACGGCTGCGCCGCCGAGCGGGAGCAAGCTCCCTCGCCACAGGTTGCCGCAGCCGTACAAGCATCGTCTATGCCCCAACCCCGCGCACACCCGCGCCAACAAGGGGCGATTTACGGTCAAATCTTTTGGCCATTTCGATCCCCTTTTGGCCTCTCCTGCCGTTCTCTGAAACACCCCGCGCCGCAAGACTGTGACTCAACGAATCAGCCCTGCGGAGAACAACAATGCTGACGATCTACTCAGACGATCACCACCTGCACCACGGACGCTGCGAGTTAATGGACGGGCAACTGATGCCTTGCTTCGAAATGCCGTCCCGGGCCGACCATGTGTTGGATAGGGTCAAGACTCAGGCACTGGGGCCGGTGGAGGCGCCGCAGGATTTTGGCCTCGCGCCGATCCAGCGTATCCACAGCGCGGCGTACCTGGAATTCTTCAAAGGGGCCTGGGATCGCTGGGCGGCACATCACCGTGACGGCGATTTGCTGCCTTTCACCTGGCCAGCGCGGACCCTGCGCGCGGTCATTCCGAAAAGCCTGCACGGCCAACTCGGCTATTACAGCTTCGACGGCGGCGCGCCGATTACCGCTGGCACGTGGCAAGCGGCCTACAGCGCAACGCAGGTCGCCCTCACCGCCCAGGCTGAAATCCAGCGCGGCGCCCGCAGTGCCTTTGCGCTGTGCCGACCGCCGGGACACCACGCCGCCAGCGACTTGATGGGGGGTTATTGCTACCTCAACAACGCCGCCATCGCCGCCCAAGCGTTCCTCGACCAAGGCCATAGAAAAGTCGCGATCCTCGACGTCGATTACCACCACGGCAACGGCACCCAATCGATTTTCTACGAACGCAGCGACGTGTTGTTCGCCTCGATCCACGGTCATCCGGAATTCGAATTTCCGTTCTTCCTCGGCTACGCCGACGAGCGCGGTGAAGGCGTCGGCGAGGGTTTCAATTTCAACTACCCTTTGTCCGCAGGTTCAGGTTGGGACACCTGGAGCGCCGCGCTGGAGCAAGCCTGCGCTGAAATCCAGGGCTACGACGCCGATGTCATCGTCGTGTCGCTGGGCGTGGACACTTTCAAGGACGACCCCATCTCGCAATTCAAGCTCGACAGCCCGGATTACCTGGCGATGGGCAAGCGCATCGCGGCGCTTGGCAAGCCGACGCTGTTCGTGATGGAAGGCGGCTACGCGGTGGCAGAAATCGGCGTAAATGCGGTGAACGTTCTCGAAGGTTTTCAAAGCGCCCAATGAGGAATAACAGCATGAAAAGACTCAAGCGTTTAATGGCTCCGGCCCTGTGCGCCACCCTGCTTTGCGGCGCTGCCCAGGCCGAAGAGCGCACCTTGCGTGTCTACAACTGGTTCGACTACATCACGCCCAAGGCGCTGGAAGATTTCAAGGCGCAGAACAGCCAGGTCAAGCTGGTCTATGACATCTTCGACACCAACGAGGCCCTGGAAGCCAAGCTGTTGACGGGCAATTCCGGCTACGACGTGGTGGTGCCGTCCAACGTGTTCCTGGCCAAGCAGATCGAAGCCGGCGTGTTCCAACCTCTGGATCGCAGCAAGTTACCTAACTGGAACCACCTCGATCCCAAGCTGATGAAACTGATCGAGGCCAACGACCCGGGCAACAAATTTGCCGTGCCCTATATGTACGGCACCATTCTGATCGGCTTCAATCCGGACAAGGTCAAGGCGGCCCTGGGTGACAACGCGCCGGTAGACAGCTGGGACCTGATCTTCAAGGAAGAGAACATCAGCAAGCTCAAGCAGTGCGGCGTGGCGTTGCTCGACTCGCCTTCGGAAATCCTGCCGCTGGCCTTGCAGCACTTGGGCCTGGACCCCAACAGCAAGAAACCGGCGGACTACGCCAAGGCCGAAGCGCTGCTGCTGAAGATCCGTCCGCACATCGCCTATTTCCATTCGTCCAAGTACATGGCCGACATCGCCAACGGCGATATCTGCGTGGCGGTGGGCTACTCCGGCAGCTTTTCCCAGGCGGCCAACCGGGCCAAGGAAGCCAAGAACGGTGTGAAGGTCGACATGCGTCTGCCCAAGGAAGGCGCGCCGATCTGGTTCGACATGCTCGCCATTCCCAAAGGCGCGAAAAACCCGGACGACGCCTACACCTTCATCAACTATTTGCTACAACCGCAGGTGATCGCGCCGGTCAGCGATTTTGTCGGCTATCCCAACCCAAACAAAGACGCCACCGAAATGGTCGACCCGGCGATCCGCAGCAACCCCAACCTGTACCCGACCGAGGCCGCCATGGCCACGTTGTATACCTTACAACCCTTGCCAAGGGACGCCGAGCGGGCGCGGACACGAGCCTGGACCCGGATCAAGTCCGGGCAATAAATACGCCCCGGCGTGCACAACCCTGTAGCCAGGGGGCTTTTCCCTTGGCACAGGGTGTGTCTGTCGATTGACCGGTCGGCTCAGCCCCAACGACCTCCTCGGCATATACATAGTTACCACCTTCCCTGTCGCGCCGCGCCCTAGCATGGCGTTCCCGAAGCGTTCGCTTGCGGGATTGCCTATATCGCGAGACAGGAAGACTCAGATGACGCAAACCACCACCAGCACGAGCCCCGCCACGCCCAACGCGAACCTCGGCGATGCAGTGCTCAACCAGTTGCTTGCCGGCCCGACATCACCGGAGGTCGCCGCCGCCCTTTTGCGCAACGCCCTCAAGAAGCTATACCCCGACCTTCACCTCGATCCGAACAACACCGTGGTCGGCGAGCCGGACTGGGCCATCATCGACGACGAGATCGTAGAACTCCCCACCCGCTATCAAACCCTGAGCAACATGCTCGCGGCACGGATGAAGCAGAGTTCTGCGACGTTGCTGATCGAAGGTTTTCACTTTCTGACTCATTTGCCACTGGCCTCACCCGAAGTGCACCTGCCGGTCCGTATCGGCCAGATCGGAAGGCTGATCAACGAGCTTACCCCTGTCATGGTGCCTGCCTGCCAGGAACAACAATTGGAGTACTGGAACACCGCGCTTGGCACTGCCCCGCCTCGCTGGCATGGGCTTTCCAGCATGCTGCACAGGCTCTGGGACGTTCAGGAGGTCAAGGGCTGGACGACGGGCGAATGCGAGATGGCCCGGCAATTGTTCCTTTACCCCGAGCTGCAGGACCGCAAGGCCAATGACCCTTATGACACCCACGCGTATCTGGTGGACATCAGCGAGGTCTTCGGCGAAAAGACGATACGCCTGATCGACAATTCCCTGGTGGTCCTGATCGGCAACATCGACAAAGAAGAGACCATCCTCGCGTACTCGTTGCGCCGTGGTTATGAGAAGTTCGATTCGCTGCGGGCGCTGGGGCAGACCTTGCCAGACCTTCTGGGCAACCTGGATGGCAAGAAAATTCGCTGGCGGCTTTACGAGCCCGACGGCAACATCTTCGATCACAAAGCCTGCGGATTGATCGACGCACAGATACAAATCCTCGGTTCGCCAGATATCCTCAGAGGGTTTATCGTCGACGAGAGCGAACAGCCAGCCAACAGCGCAACGGACACAAAGACCGGCCCTGACGGGGCCTGGTTCGAAAAACAGATGCCTGACTGGTTGCAACAAGCGTCAGCCTCCGACCAGGCGCTGTTCGCCCAACACATGAAGAATCTGTCGGCCTTGGGCAGCTCCCATGCCGGCAAGACCTACCTGGACGATATCCCCACCATCAAGCGCTATGCACTGGACGAGCTGAAGCGGCAGATGCAATCGGAACATGCCGACGCCGCGACGCTCGACCCGCAACAGATCGAAATGCAGATACGCAGCCCCGTGGTCTGGGGCACGTTCGTTGTGCCCGGCAAAATCGAAACCACCCGGTTCAACCTCGTTGACCTTGCCCTGCAAAATCTGATTGCGCTTCCCCTTGGCGACAAGGCAGTCAATTCGGTGGGTGACAACGCGCTGCCTAAATGGATGACCGTCGACTATGTCGAAAAACTCATTACCAAAATCGATATCGGTCGCGTTTATCCCGATCTGATCAAGCGCAAGCTGCTGGGCGATACGACGGAGTCGACCCGTCGTGAAAACCTGTATGTCTCCCAGTTGCGCATCCAATTACCGATGCTGGCGCTGGAGAGCAAGATCCGCGGCCAGGGCAATATGGATGAACGGGGCTACCGCTATGTGGCCGCCCTGATGGAGCCCGAAGAAGCCGAGCGCAAGGTCGATGGCCAACCCATTGTCCTGCGCAAACTGGCGTTCGTATCCGGCCAGGCATCGAGCGACCCAGGGGATGTTGTCACGAATATGTTCGTGATCGGCCCACAAGACTTGGCCGCCGGCCCCTGCGTGCTCTACCGGCCTTTGCTGGAACCGCAGTTGAGCCAGTATCCGACGCCCAGCAACTTGATTTATGCGATCCGGCAAACAGCCTCCTTGCGCCAGTCGGTGCTGGCGTGGCTGCCCGATGGGGTGCGCGAAACCTACAGCCGATACGTTTTCCCGGGGCCCATGCCTTCGCCCTGGGCGATTGTGGAGTTCGCGACGGACCCGTTTTCGGCCTGGACCAACACTGCCCCCGTCAGCTTGAGCAACCAGACCCTGGGCGCGGATTTTCTGCCCTACTTGTTCAAGTCCAACGCCCAGGCCCTGACCGAGCTTGCCGACCGCCAATCGGTATCCAATAGCGAAAGCCGTTGGCAGACGTTCAAACAGGCGAGCTGGATGATTTTCAACCTGGCCCTGCCCTACCTCGGCGCCGCTGTCGGCACCGCAACGTGGCTCTGGCAGATCCTGGACGATGCCGAAACGTTGACCCAGGCGGATGAAACCTCCGACAGCCAGGCCACGTGGGAGGCGTTTGTCGACCTGCTGTTGAACATGGCCATGGCAATCACCGCCCACGCTATCGACCGCGCCCGGGAAAACACTCGCAGTCGTCAGACGGAGGCGCAGCAAGTGGCGCCCGAACTGGAGAGCCAGGCGAAAGCTGAACCCGTCATCGAGCAGCTCGCATCGTTGAAAAGTACTGAGCTGCCGCCTGAACACTATGACGCCATTCATTACAGCGGCGCGTTGGCAGGCAAGTCTGGCGAGCGGGCAAAATTGCTCAAGAGCTTCAGCATCAACAAGCCTGCACACGCCGAACAGCTCAAGGGCGAAGGTCCATTCAAGGGCCTGTACAAAGAGGACGAGGCTTGGTTCGCCAAGATGGCCGACAAATGGTTCAAGGTGACCGTAGAAGGCGATCACGTTGCCATCGTTGACGAGCACGACCCCAAGCGCACGGGCCCGGCCCTGATGAGGCATATGTATGGCGAATGGCAGGTCGACACGCGCCTGCGTCTACGCGGCAGCGGATCGGAGGGTGCCCGGCACAAAGTCATCGCCGACGCCAGAAGCCTGGGCGTTGAACTGCTGGCGGAACTGAACCGCTTTGAAGAACGAAAACCGGAGAGCCAGAAGCTGCTGACCATGAACGCCAAGGAAATGAACAAGGCGTCGGGTTCTGCCAAGGAGCTCAAGCGCATCGTTTATTTGAGCACCTTGAAAACCCAGCGGGAAAGCTACGAAGAGGCGCTGAAGATATTGACCGAATGGCCTGTCTTCGAATCCAGGCCCGACGCCCCGCAAGCCAGGCTGGGCTACCTTAACGCACAAATCAATTTCACCTTCGAGGAAATCGACGCGCTCCAGGAGCGGTTTATTCCCGCCCTGAGAGAGTCCCTGGACATGGTCACCTCGGGTGTCGAGGAAGTGCAGCAGCAGCACGTCGACGCGGCCGATGCGATGATCCGGGTCGGTGATGACATGGTCGAACGCCTGGATTACATGGAAACCCGCTTTACCAGCCTCAAGAAACTGGGGCGCGAAGGCTTTGATTTCCTTCGTGAGCATCGTGCCAAGATGCCGGCCTACAAGAGCGACGCCATTCGCCTGATCCAGCTGGATATGTACCGGCATATCTGCCTGACACTGGACAGCGTCAATACCGTGCCTGAAGCCTGGTCAGACGTTAACCAGCTCGTCGACAACATCACGGTCGCGTACCAGAGCCTGCACGATGCCATCGACGAGCGTAGCGTGATCCGGCTGGACGAGCAGATCGATACATTCGGCAGCCTGACAGAACAGTTCACGGCCATCGAAGAGCACCTCCAATACCTGAGCACCGAATACAAGGACAATGTCCGCCCGCCCGAACTCAATCGACTGGGCAAGCAAATCGGTACGATCAAGAAACGCGCGCTGCGTCACCTGGCCTGGGCCCTGGACGAGCGAAGCAACCGACGAAGCACCGACGGCCCGTATGAGGCGCGCCCCAGGCCGCGGAAAAAATTCATTCGGGCACGTTTCTGGGGCCTCGTCAGCGGCGAACCCCGTCTCTCGAAAATGAAGGAGGAAACGGGTTGGGTCGACGTAAAGAATCCCCTCACGGACACGATCATTGCCACCTTCCATCGCAAGGAAACCGGCGAGTGGGTTCCTCATTTGAACGCCGCCCTTCCCGCGATCGTCCCAGCGCTGACCACCAGCATCGAAAAGGGCAAGGCCCTGATCGGTGGATTGACCACGTTCAAGGCGCAGATCCAAACCTACATGAAGACGCCGAGCCGTTCGCCCACCGGGGTCGGCATCATTCTTAACGCCCATGCCAGCCGGATGGAGAAGGTTGGCATCGCCATCACCAAGGCGCTGGACAACGCTTCGAACGAAACGGTAGGGGTTGCCGCGGACGTCCGGCGAGAGGCCGAATCTACCCGTTCGGAACTGAAGAAAATGTCCAAGGCGTTATATGAAGAAGGATTCGAAACCGTACTGAACGTCGTCAAGCAGCGGGCGCCGACCATGGAAAGCCTTATCTGGCTGAAGAGCCGAAACCAGATTTCGATCACCAAACAGAAAAACCGGCAACGGCTGAAAAAAGCCCCCTACGGTTATTTGGACCGTTATGAGATCAAGGACCTGAAAGAAAACAAAACCCTGTGGTTCGCCGACTTCCGTTATTCAACGGACTGGGTCCCCGCCCATACCTACCTGTCCGGGCGTTTGAAAACACCGGAGCAAATCAGCGCGAAAAAAGCCGGTGAGTCGGCCAAGGAGCTCAGTCAGCGCCAACTGATCGACCTTTATCGCAGCGAGATCGCTGTGGACCAGGCCAAGGAAGTGTTCTTCGCGAAACAGCGGTCGTAAGGCGAAACCGGGCATCGGCGGATGCCCGGCGATCAAGCCTTCCACGCCTTTGCCAGACTCGCCAGCGCGCTGCCAATTGCCGCGGGCGGCACGGCGGCAAAACCCAGCACCAACCCGGCACGCACCGGCAGCGTTGTGGTGGGCAACCAATAGCCACTCAAGCCGTTGATTTCGACCCCGGCATCGGTCGCTTGCGCGATCAGCTCGCGCTCACGCTCGATACTGTCCACCGAGACGGTGACATGCAGCCCGGCCACGACCGTGGGCATGGCACCGACGCCCGCAACGCCCTTCGGCCAACCGGCCAAGAGCGCATCGCGCCGGGTCAGGGCTGCACGGCGCATGCGCCTGATGTGCCGCTGGAAATGCCCGGCGGCCATGAATTCGGCCATGACCGCCTGGGTGCTGACTTCGGAATGGCGCACATCCACGGCCCGCCGCCGGGCGAAGGCGTTGACCAGGCCAGGGGGCAGCACCAGATAGCCGAGGCGCAGGGCCGGGAACGCCACTTTGCCGAACGTGCCGACGTAAAGCACACGGCCCTGGCGATCCAGCGCCGCCAAGGGTGCCAGTGGCGCGCCGCTGTAACGGTACTCGCCATCGTAGTCGTCCTCGACGATCCAGCCGTCGTTGCGCTCGGCCCAGGCCAGCAGTTCCAGCCGTCGGGCGAGGCTCATGACCACGCCGGTCGGGTATTGGTGAGACGGCGTCACGTAGGCCAACCGGCAGCGATTCAAGCTACCGAGTGCCGCGCAATCGAGGCCATCGCTATCAACCGGCACGCCTTGCACGTCGGCACCGGCGACAGAAAACGCATGACCGGCCGCGCGATAGCCGGGATTCTCCACCGCCACGACATCGCCAGGGTCTACCAGCAGCTGTGCACAAAGGCTGATGCCCTGCTGGGCACCACTGGTGATCACAATTTGTTCAGCCGTGCATTGCAACCCTCGGGAACTGCGCAGGTACGCCGCAATAAGGCCACGCAAGCGGGCGTCCCCTTGCGCGTCGCCATAACACAGTTGCTGCAGGTCCGGTTTGCGCCAGAAAGCCGCGTTCAGCTTGGCCCAGACGTCAAAAGGGAACAGATCGAAGGCCGGAACGCCGACCCGAAAAGCCTTGGGCGGACCACTGGGGGGCTGGGCCAGAAAGTGTTTTTCGACGCGATTCAAAGCGTCGCTGTGGATAACTTTACTGGATGGAATCACAGGCAAATCCAGCCAATCTGTGGATAAGGCTGTGGGTAAGCCTGTTGAAAACCCTGTGGACACTTTTGTGGATATGTTTTTCAGCGGCAGCGCTGTGGAAGACAGTTTCGCCACGTAAGTCCCATCGCCGACCCGTCCTTCGATGAAACCTTCGGCGTAGAGCTGATCGTAGGCCCGCACCACGCTGTTGCGGGAAATCGACAAGGCCGCCGCCAGGTCTCGGCTGGCCGGCAGACGCGTGCCGCTGGCCAGGCGCCCGTCCAGCACCCGCGCACGTAGCGCCTGGTAAAGCTGGCGACTGAGCCCATGGCGGCGATCCAGTTCGATTCCGGCAGGGTTGAATGACAGTGGCGGCACGGCGTTATTCATGACAGCCCTCGCGAATGGACCTATCGAATTGGTCGGAAGTGGCTCTTACAACAGACCAATAGCCTGCCTAGGATGCTCGCATTCGCCAAGGAAAATCATCATGTACAACCCCCAAGCCTTTGCTGTCGAAGACCTGCCCCAACTGCAACAAATGATGGGCGATTGCCGCCTGGCCGTATTGATCACTCAGGGTGAACACGGTTTGCAGGCCAGCCACTTGCCGCTGTTGCTGGATACGCAACAGGGCCCCAACGGCAGCCTGTATGGCCATATGGCCCGGGCCAATCCGCAATGGCGCGACCTGGAAGCCGGCGCCGAGGCCCTGGTGATATTCGCAGGCGCCGACGCCTACGTCAGCCCGGGGTTTTACCCGAGCAAACTTGCGCACGGCAAAGTCGTGCCCACCTGGAACTACCTGGCCGTGCACGCCTACGGCACCGCCGAAGTATTCAGCGACGCTCATCGCCTGCGCAACCTGGTCGGCGCCCTCACCGACCGCCACGAAAGCGGCCGCGCACAGCCATGGAAAATCGACGACGCTCCGGCCGAGTACATCGACAGCATGCTCAAGGCCATCGTCGGCTTCGCCCTGCCCATCCAACGCCTGGAAGGCAAGCGCAAGCTCAGCCAGAACCGCGCCCCGGCAGATACCGCCGGTGTGCGCAGCGGCCTCGCCGCCAGCCCCGATCCGCAGGACCAGGCGCTCGCCCGCCTGATGCCCGAATCATTGCCCAAGGAGTGAACATGAGCCAGACCGAAATCCGCCTCGTCAGCGCAGACGACCACGCCGCGTGGCTGCCGTTGTGGCAGGCCTATTTGCGCTTCTATAAAACCGAACTCCCAGACGCGGTCAGCCAGAGCACCTGGCAACGCCTGCTCGACGAGCGTGAGCCAACCCACGCGGCGCTCGCCTGGAACGGCGACACGGCCGTGGGCCTGGTGCATTTCATCTATCACCGGTCAAACTGGAGCATCGAAAACTCCTGCTACCTGCAAGACTTGCTGGTGACGGAGCAGTGCCGTGGCACTGGCGTCGGCCGCCAGCTCATCGAGTTCGTCTACCGCACCGCCAAAGTCGACGGTTGCTGCAAAGTGCACTGGTTGACCCACGAAACCAACGCGACCGCGATCCAGCTTTACGAGCGCATCGCCGAGCGTCCAGGCTTCATCCAATTTCGCAAAGCCTTGTAAGGAGCGCAGCATGTCGATTTCACTCGCCGATTGGAAAGGGGCCCCGGCGCCCTCTGCGCAACGGCTCGAAGGGCGGTTCATCCGCCTGGAAAAACTCGATCCGGCGCGCCATGCCGATGGCCTTTGGCAAGCCCTCGAAGGTCCCGGAGCCGACCCGAAGCTCTGGGATTACTTGCCTTACGGCCCGTTCAAGGATCGCGGCGCATTCGATGCATGGCTCGCAAACCACGCAGCCAACACCGACCCGTACTTCTTCAGCGTGATCGACCGCGCCAGCGGCGATGTGCAGGGTATTCTCAGCCTGATGTCCATCGTGCCGGCCCAGGGCCGCATCGAGATCGGCCACGTGACCTTCGGCGCGCCGATGCAGCGTTCGCCGAAAAGTACCGAGGCGGTTTATCTGCTGGCGAAGGAGTCCTTCGCCCTGGGTTATCGCCGTCTGGAATGGAAGTGCAACAACGGCAATGCCCGTTCCAAATATGCCGCCGAACGGCTGGGGTTCACGTTTGAAGGCGTGTTCCGCCAGCACATGGTGGTCAAGGGACAGAACCGCGACACCGCGTGGTATTCGATGCTCGACTCGGAATGGCCGGCGATCGCGGCAGGGTTCGAGCGCTGGTTGAGTGAAGAGAATCAGCGCGAGGGTGGGCAGGTGCGGGGGTTGGTGGAGTGTCGGTCACAAGTTCTGAGTGACTGACCGGGCGCTATCGCGAGCAGGCTCGCTCCCACAGGGTGCTTCGTGGACCGCTGGTTCGGTGGTCTTCTGTGGGACCGAGCTTGCTCGCGATGGCGGCCATACAGCCAACCGCACCGCCCGATCATCACGAGCAGGCAATCGTCACTCAGGCTTGGGCCTTAGCTCACCAATCTGCTTGATCGAGTCGCGGGTCACGCCCGGCCTTGCATACTGCCAGGCCCAGTCCGGGATGGTCATATGGCTTTCCAGGTACACGGCAAAATCCAAGCGGCTGTGGCCTAGGCGATTGGTTGGAAAATCGAAGTTATAGAGGTATTGCTGGGCCCGGCGTTGGCCGACGGAAAGCAGGTTCTGAATGATCCGATTGGCACGGGCTTCGTCTTTTCCAAGGCTTTCTCTCAGCGCCATCGCAAAGTCCAGCTCAGAGCGCAGCGAACCGGATCGTCCGAGCACTTGGCTGATACTCGCGTCGCTGAAGTGCGGCCCGATCAGATCGAGCCAGATTTGCATGGCGTAATCCGGTCGTATCCTTTGAAGGCGGCCCAATATGCCGGGCGTATTGAACAGGATGGCGACTCGGCTATTGGAAGGCATCTGTCCCGGCGGGCTGAATAGATTCGCGACGGCAGGCACATCAATATTGCCGATGTTCTCCCGACCGGTGCCGAGGTACTTCACGAAGTCGATCAGGTTTTGCTGGTAAGTGACGATACTTTGCAGGTTCTGATCGTCAAACAGTTGCATCCAGTCAATGTCGATACTTTCCATACTCTGCATTTCGGCGTAACGGGTGTCGGCATACTCGGCGATGATCTGATAACGCCTGTCGGACAGTGCCGGGTTGCGTATCCACCTGGCGAGTTCATTCACACGCAGCATGCCACCCAGGTTATTGGCGATAACCCGCGACCTCAAAAGAAAGTTCGCGCGCCTCAGCAAAGTCGGAAAACGCCCGAGGGCCGTCCTCAGCAGGTCGACTGTCCGCTCGGCCGTGTCGGTGTATATAAAATGATAAAACAGCTCGGAGACGTCCTCGACATCCTTGCCGGCATCACGCGCGAGCAGATCCTTTACGTCATCCAGATCGTTGCTGTCCACCAGATAGGCACCGTCGAGCAGCGCTTCAAGCTGGCCTTCATCAAGATGCCCGTGCAGCGCCTCGTCGTGCATGACATAGGCCGAACTGCTGTTGGGGTGGTGATCGAGCAATTGTCTGGCCGTGACGCCGTACTCAAGCAGGATATGGACCACGTCATTGGAAATCAGCAGATACCGGTCATCGAGCAGTTGCTGGACCAACCGACCCTCGACAGGACTCACCAGCAGGTCCTCGAAGACTCGCTTCATGGATTGCCTGTCCTGCCCGGAAAAAGGCGCGCTGATGCCTGCCTTCAATCTCGCCGGAGGCCTGGACGAGAGCATGTGCCCGACTTGCTGGAGGATCTCGGGCGGTAATCTGGACGATGGTTTTTCGGTGATTGCCCTGCGCACGGCACTGTTTGCATGCAGGTCCAGGTAGCGCAAGGTCGGTTGAAACAAGCGATGCGGGTTAGGCGTGCCATAGACGATCCGCGTAAGATCGAGCATTGCCTCTTGGCCCAACAGGCTGGTCAACGAAGGCGCATTCTCAACGAGTGCCTGTTGTGTCCTGGTGGGTGGCGTCGCCACGAATTGCCCGACCTGTGGATGCCGTTCGATATAACCGGCCACTTCGTTGCGCAACCCCTGCATCGAGAACGTATCCCGGGCCAGTCCTGCGTTCAGCCCACGGGAAACGGCATTGAAAAAACAATCACCGTCGCTGGGGATCTCCACGATTTCCTCACCCAGCACCAAGCTGTAGTGGTCCTGGGTCTGTCGACTCAGGACGACATCGGTGTCCGCTCGATCCGGATGGCTGCCCAGTGGATAGATGGTTTCGTCTTGCCCAGGGGTGAAGCGCACTGACCAGAGATGCTCGGGACTCTGTTCGTTGATGATCAGCAGGCTTCGGTTTTGCGGCCAATTGGCCAGACGCGTCATGATCGACGGAATCAGATCCATGAGCTGATTGTTCCAGGTACCCGGCGTACGGATCTGCGTGGAAAGTACGGCGGACGAAAGGGCCGGTTTCTTGGGTTTCGAAGGGCCCGGCTGGGGGTTCGGATCGCCCGGTCGTTTTCCACCGCCCCGACCAAACCCGACGGCGCGCCATTCGCCATCGGACATCCGTGCCACGGTACTTCTCATCACGCCACTGGCGCGGATGTCCAATGCCGTCACCGGGTCGACCAGGGTGGCGTCGGTCGCGCTCAGCTTCGTCGCGTCATGCACCCGGAACACGGTGCCATCAGGTTGCCGCACGTACACGGGGCGGGCCGTGACGCTGCCGGTGGCCACGTTGCTGACGGTCGCGCGATAAAAACCCCGGGCGTCCGCAGTCACTCCTCGTATCACCGAGGTGTCCGCCACGGCATAACGACCATAGATCGCGGCATCCAACGGCAGCCCCGTCGCCGCCTCGTCCGGGCCCTGGCGCGCCGTTACCGCGCGGAAAAACGACTGGCTTCGTGTGGGCACCGTCACGCCCGTGGCCAGCCGCCATCCGCCATGGTTCGCCACGGCATGCACCAACGCCAGGGTTTTGAAATTCAGCGGAATGGCCCCGGTCCTGTACACCAGCAAGCCCGTCTTGATTGCGCTCTTGAGCATTTGGAGACCGGGTGCCAAAAACATACCGGCCAGCTCCAGGACGATCTCGATCACCACCTGCCCGAGCCGACCATAGGTTTGATGACGGACATCCCGGTTGCTGTTGGAGCGATGATCGGCGTGAGCACTCTGGAAATGAACGTGTGCTTGATGCAGGGTCTCAAGCAAGTCGCCGGTAATCAACGCGCCGCGAATCAAGGGCCGTCCGCCCTGCTGCCCCAATGTCCGTTTGATCTCTGTCAGGTTGCTCGTGGAAATGCGCGCCCGAAAATAGGCCTGCCAATCCTCCCGTGGCAACAACGCTGCAACGCCGTCGCTCAGATCGGCAAACTCGTGGAAATCTTCCCCTTCGGGTGCATCCGGGAAATAAACGCCAACGGTGCCCTTGATATCTGGCCCGTCCTGGTCGGAGAAAATCAGCGCCCCATCGATGCTGATTGCATTGGCCATCCGCCCATGCTGCCCTCCCGCATCCACGCTGCCCCCGAGGACGAGACCGTAGACATGCACCGCTCGGCCCATGACCGGGCTGCGGTGCCCTGCCGATGGCGACCGCAGGACAGCGTCCAGCCAGAGGGCGATTTTCCTGGTCGGTTTCGGTGGCGTGAAAGCCTTGTCTAACACGATGCTCTTGAACACTTCGCCGCCCTTGAGCGAAGCCTCGAAGCCCTTGAACTTCAGGTTGGCGAGATAAGCGGTCTGCCAGGCTTTCTTGTAGTCCGGCTTATTCATCCGCACCTTGAGCATGGCCTGGTAACTTCCACCGGCATCAATGCTCGTCACCATCCGCGCTAGCTCACGCCCGGTCAGCGTGACGAAATAGCCGTTGGCCGGGTTGCGGATGCGTTGGCCGTCCGGGTCGATCAGGTAGGCGCTCAGCACTTCGCGCATGGCGTTCGGGTACTGGGACGGGCGCAGGTTATCGAGCATCAGTTGGGTCAGGCTGCTGATGCGGGACTGATTGGGATTGGCGCGATTGCCCTGGAAAAGCGTGACCAAGGTCTGGTCCGGATCGGGATCGATGCCGGGATGCACGGTGTTTTGCAGGTACTCCTTTGCCCTCTGGCGGGTGAATTGCAACAAGGTCTGGATGGCGCTGTTGCCCAGCGCATAGGCGGCGTCCAGCACTTGTGTTTCCAGGTTGCGATAGTTGGTTTTTTCCGCCCGCGTCGCGCTTTTATAGAACGCGGCGCGGCTGTTTTCGACCAGCGTTTCCTGACGAACCGCCAGCGGCCCGGCAAGCGAAAGCATGGGCAAATCCAACGCATCTTCAGCGTTTAACGCAAAGGCCGCCAAAGCGGCCGTCTGGTTTTGCGGCGCGTTCAGATAGGCCTCCAAGGAGGCACCCTGAAGCCGCAACAACGCATCCGCTGCCACTTCAAAAACATGCCCCGACAACTCAGTGGAAATATCCTGGATGTTGCGTTTCTGCCCTTCGTGAATGGGGTTTACGTTGTTGAGCAAGTCTTGGAAGGCATTGAATCGCTGCAGACCGCTTTCCAATGAATACAGGAACAACCAGGGCTGATCCGTGCGCTTGATCACCATCGCCGCCGGCCATGTGCGCGGTGCCGCAGGGCCCATATCGAGCATGACGGCATAGACATGCGGGACGGGCGCGCGCAGTAAGCGGCTTCTGTCGGCCTGGGACGGATGGGTGGTGATGAGGTCCAGCAGGCGGTCTTCTTCGCGCTGAAGGGTTCGCGCACTTTGGTCCAGTTGGATGGTTGGATCTCGATCGATTTTGTACAGGTCGAACAGATGCAGGAAACGTCGGGACAGCAGCTGAGCGAGGCTCTCTCGGACGGTGGACGGGGTAGGCGTGTCGAGAACGTCTGCGCCGTTTTCACCTTGGCCAAAGTTGACCAGGTCTTCACGGAACTGACGCTTGAAGCCGTCATCGGTTGTCGGTTCGGCGATATAGAAGACAGTTTCCATGATCGCTGCAGTTTTGCTATCCAGCGGCTTGGCAAAGACGCTGTCCGCTTCCTCCAGCGAGTCAGGACGGATAAAAAAACCCACGCTGTCCACCGAGTAGGTGGGCGGTGTATCGGTCGCCAGGCAGTTCAATATTTCATCGGTGAACGATTGCGAAGCGCTCAATGAACGTCCGCCTATTGAATCGACGCTAACGCGGTTCACGTACCAATGATCCGGGTCGATGTGCTGGAACACTGCACCGCGAAATGTGCTTTGTGGGAACTTCGCCTTGATCCGGCTGACCAGCAGGTTCTTGAGCACCGAGTCGAACGTGGGAAGACCAGCGAACAAGCGCGCCAGCTTCACTTGGTTGGTGTCCAGCAGCGCCAGTTGCCTGACTTGTTCTTTTTCATGGGCACTGAGCAGGTTGCCTTGGGCATCCACCTCGTTAATGACGGGCTGTCCGACGCCCTGGTAGCCGGGCGCGATGCCGCTCTGCAATTGCTGAATGACGTTTTGCGCGGGCACCTTGCCGTTGACCCGCAGTGACGGGAAGTCCACGGACAAATGGCTTATGTGCGGGTAAACCCAGCCTTCGCGCGGCGAGTGGCTGGAGGCAAGCGCCCTGCTTTGATGGGCGAGCACGAAGCCTTGGGTTACGGCGTCCCGCAACGGCACAGACGTGCTCTTGGCAACAGCGGCGGAGTCGACCGTCTCGACTTCCTGGTAAGTGACGTTGACCTGCATGTCGCCGGTCAGGCCCCACTGGCCCAACCATTGATCGGCGAAAGCGTGCGGTTGGAATCGAACGCCGTTGGCTAACAGGCTGATGGGCTTCAAGCGCGCAGCAGAAACCGAGGCTGACGCGCCAGTTTCGTGTTCAGAAAAGACAGACATTCACGTGTCCCGGTTGTGATAAAGGCTGGGACCCTATCGCGCCGTTCGATCGTCAATGACATACATATGTATAGGGGTGGCTGGCGGGCTCGGAGAAAAGCGTAAGTTTGGATGTCCTCCATGCCATGCGTCAGCTTGCAGGATCTCATCCGGTGGCGAGGGAGCTTGCTCCCGCTCGGTTGCACAGCAACCGCTTAGATCTTGGGGCTGCTGCGCAGCCCAGCGGGAGCAAGCTCCCTCGCCACAGGGCCCCATCGAGGTGACCCTCTCGACAGCTTCAGGCCAGCTGTTGCGCCAGCACCGCAATATGCTCCGGCCCGATCCCGCAGCAGCCACCCAAATGGCTGGCGCCGCGCTTCTGCCAATCCGCCGCCCATTGCAGGTACCCCGGCGGATCAAGGTCTTCGCGCAGCGGATCCAGGCCATCGTTGGCCGTCGCTTCCTTCGGTTGCGGCGGGAAGGCGTTGGCGTAGGCACCGATGTGGATCTTCACGCCCAGGCGCTCGAAGGTTTCGCGCGCGGCATCGATCGCCGCGCCGATCACTTCCGGCTGGCTGCAGTTGAATAGCAGGGTCTCGACGCCCAGCTCAGCGGCAACCGCCGCCGCCTCCGCCACCGGCTCACCGGAGCGCAGGCGCGGTACTTCATCGGTGTCTTCATCTTTCAGAGTGAACGACAGCCAGAACGGCTTGCCATCCTTTGGCAACCCGGCGTGAATCGCCCGCGCTTCGACGGTGGAACTCTGGGTTTCAGCCAGCCACAAATCGACATGCGGCGCAAGGCCGGCCACCAGTGGCGCCAGCAGTTCACCGGCGCGGGACGCGTCGAACAGGTCGGGGCGATAGGAACCGAACAATGGTGGCAGCGATCCGGCGACCCGTACCGCTTTACCTGAAGCCTGCACCGCCCGCCGGGCCAGCTCACCGGCCAGCGCCGCCAGGGCCTGGCCCTCTGCGGCGAATCGCGCCTCGCCAATATGGAACGGCACCACCGCATAGCTGTTGCTGGTAATCACGTTGGCGCCACTGGCAATGTAGGCCGCGTGTACGGCCTCCACTGCCTGGGGGGCTTCGCTCAAGGCCAGCGCCGACCACTCGGGCTGCCGGAACGGCGCGCCCCGGCGTTGCAGTTCGCGGCCCATGCCGCCATCGAGAATGACTGTCGTTGCTGCGCCCATATGCGATTCACTCATAAGCTTATGAAAAATACTCACTACCGGAGTTGTTCTTATAACTATTTAATACGCACCATTCAGCGAACTACAACTTATTTTTCTAACAGGGCCCTCACATGAAATTCCAACCATTGCTGGCCCTGGGCCTGACTCTTCTGGCTGCCTCTTCCCAAGCGCTCGCCGGCGTCACGCTGGATCGCATCGAACAGAAAAAAGAACTGGTCGGTGTGCTGATGGAAAGCTATCCGCCCTTCTCGTTCCTCAACGATCAGAACCAACTCGACGGATTCGACGTCGACGTGGCCAAGGCCGTGGCGCAGAAACTGGGCGTGAAGCTGCGTCTGGAAACCCCGTCCTGGGACGTGATCGCAGCCGGTCACTGGAGCGGACGCTACGACATCTGCATTTGCTCCATGACGCCGAGCAAGGCCCGCGCCGAAGTGTTCGATTTCCCAGTGCAGTACTACGCCTCGCCTGCGGTAATCGTGGTCAACGCCAAGGACAACAGCATCCATGGCGCCAAGGACCTGAGCGGCAAGAAAGTCGGCCTCACCAGCGCCTCCAGCTACGAAAGTTACCTGAACAAGAACCTGGTGATCGAAGGCGCCGAGGATACCCAACTGAGCTATCCGTTCGAGGATGTGCAGGTCGCTCCATACGATACCGACAACGTAGCGTTCCAGGACCTGGGCCTCGGCGCCGGGGTACGCCTGGACGCGGTGCTGACCAACCTGGTGACCGCCCAACCGCGCCTGACCGAAGACAAGCGCTTCAAACTGGCCGGCGAGCCGCTGTATTCCGAGCCAAACTCGGTCGCCATCGAAAAAGGCGACGCCCAATGGGACAGCCGGGTGCGTGAAGTCTTCGCCCAGTTGAAACAGGACGGCACCTTGAGCAAACTCTCGCAGAAATGGATCGGCGCCGACATTACTCAATGACTTCTTTTCCGCCCCCTCAGCCGCCGCCACCGGTGGCTGAGTCACGCCTGCAAAAATTCTTCGGCTTTCGCACCCGGCTGTACCTGACCTGGGCAGCGATGCTGGTGCTGTTCGCGAGCTTCTTCCTGAGCTTCGACCTGAAGTTTTCCATCATTTTGGACAAACTGCCGAACCTGCTCGGCGTGCACCTGGCCCCCAATGGCTTTTTGCAGGGGGCGGCGCTGACATTGTTCTTATGCCTGTGCTCGATCGTCGCGTCGTCACTGCTGGGCTTCATCACCGCCCTGGCGCGGCTGTCCAGCAGCGCAGTGGCGTTCGGCATTGCCAGTTTCTACGCGTCATTCTTTCGCGGCACGCCGTTGCTGATCCAGATCCTGCTGATCTACCTGGGCCTGCCCCAACTGGGCGTCGTCCCGGGTGCGATTGCCGCCGGGATCATCGCGCTGTCACTGAACTACGGCGCCTACCTGAGCGAAATCTTCCGCGCCGGCATCCTCGGCGTCCCCAACGGCCAACGCGAAGCCTCCCTCGCCCTGGGCCTGAGCGAAACCGTGATCTTCTGGCGCGTCACCCTGCCCCAAGCCATGCGCACTATCATCCCGCCGACCACCAACCAGTTCATCTCCATGCTCAAGGACTCCTCGCTGATCTCGGTGATGGGCGTCTGGGAGGTGATGTTTTTGGCGCAGTCTTATGGGCGTTCCAGTTATCGCTATATTGAGATGCTGACTACGGCGGCGATTATTTACTGGTTGATGTCCATTGCGCTGGAGCTGATTCAGGCGCGGATGGAGCGGCATTATGGGAAGGCTTATCTTAAGCGCAGCTGACCTGAGTAACACGACAGCAGCGGATCAAGACTCCTAGGGGAACTTGAGAATCCTAAAGGGCTTTTTTCGCCTCAATAGCTACGTTGAGATTTGCGAGTCGGCTCACGCCATTTTGAAGAAGCACGAGATTGTCAGGCTCAGACATGAACCATGCAAAGGTGCCCCAAGCCAGACCCGTTATAGTTTTCTTGAATCCAGCTGCCTCCCTGTCTGCGTAAGCCGTAACAAAAGCGACTTGCGAGCGGCTGAAGCCACCATTGTCTGTTATCGCGTATAACGCTTCCTGCCTGCGGGGTGTAATAGCGCCGTCGGTGGCGACAACCTCAACAAATACGATCAACGGCTCGGCCGGACCAAGATCCACCAGAATCAAGTCCGGAAGATTTTTCTGAGCCTCTATATCAAGCCCGATAACTGAAGCAAGCTGGAGGTCAGGATGAGCAACTTTGTTACCTGACTCACTCAGCCAAATTACCCCCGGCCTTTCCAAAAACTTGACGGCGAAAACCTCCACGACGGCTTTCGATATGTCTGAGCTAGGTCCCGGAACGAGCCGGCGGGTGTCTCCATTCGGGAAAGAAACCAAGACCCCATCCTTTCCCGTTGTACCAGCTCGCATAAGGGACACACGTGCTCGTGCACTGCGGGATAGATGCTTTTCCTGCCATGCCAGTATGGCGGCCAACAAATCCTCTGCGACAAGATCAGGGTCAAAAAGAGCAGCAAGGTCCGCCTTAAGTGCATAACGAGGAGCGCCTGATGTCGTCGGTACGTCAGGCCGCTCGAGCACAGCCCCCACCACCAGCAAACCCTCTCTCAAGGTTTCGTCGCGAATAGGTTCACGGGTGTTGTCCGCATACCAACGGACGCCAGGTACCTGAAAGGTTTTCTTCCGCAAATTGGCCCGGTAACTTAAACGAGCGATCTCGCAACAATCTTCAGCCTGTGCATCCGTCATCCGATAAACATGCACCGGCCCCAGCCAAACATCCAAACCTTCGACTGCTCCAATATAAAGCATCGCAAAAATTGTGCTTGCCGCCAGCTCACGTGTGCAATAGGAACGGTTAGGCGTTCCCTCTGGAAAAATCAGAGGCAACCTTTCGGATATCAACGAACGTGAGACATAAGGTGGTAGCACATTTCTTCCTTAGAAAAGTTTGGAACAAGCTGCTTCGATGGACTCTTTTGAAGCGTCAGCCTCAACCAACCCTGCTAACTCCTTCAAGGCCGCCGGATCGGGTAAAGGCAAGGATTCAAGCTCATAGGCTGAAACTGCTACAGAACCACTGACGCAACGAAACGCACGGTCAGCCGCCCCGCTGTTCAAAAAAGCAGCAAGCACAGCAGTATTAACTTTGGGAACGTCTGTGATGGGTCTGACCATGTTGATATGGTTCTCTATCACCACTCCGCCATGCGACTGAAGAAAATCTATTGGTAACGCAGCTGCGATAAGGCGGCGGCTCTGCTCTTTTGCAGTGGTGCGCTGTAAAAGTACGCAGGGCTGGGTCGTCACCAACCATTGATCAGAGGGCGCCAGCTCAAAATAAGGAGCATGGTTCTTTTTCTCTGCTCTAAAAACAAACTCCCCATCGGCTGTAATTGCCTCAGCCCATATAAGCGGTAGCCGACTGCTACCAGCTTGGTAGGTCAGTTGCGATTTATGGCGATTCCAGACCAACGGCCCCGTACTGACTCTATATCCCCAGTCAACAAGACGATGGGGCATCTCAGAAAGCCTTCCCACAAGTTTCGTTTGGTTGGGATTCCGAGGTAGCAGCCAAGGCAAAGTGCAGTCTTTAGGCAGGATGATTGACCCTGTCTCTCTAATTTCAGTCACACCGTCCGCAGATATTATTTCAGAGACAACAACAGGAACGGCTTCGCCAGCCTTACGGTAGGTGGTGAGAGCCATTTCTTGAAGAACATCATCAAAAACACCTTTACGGGCCGCAACGAAATCTATGGAAATCGGAGGTGCTTCTTGGCCAATCAACGCACGCAGATTTTTGAAATACCCCCCCGCCAAAAAAGAAGTAGGGGTAACAAAAGCGATCAACCCACCCGGTTTGGTTTGACGAATGGCAAAGTCCGTAAACAGTCCGTAAAGATTGGCATGACCGTATAGAGAGCGCTTATATAACTCGCGCGTTTCGACATCCAGCTTGGCTTTGCCATACGGCGGATTACCAATGACCAAATCGAATCCGTCTTTAGGCGGGCTATTCCGCAACGAATCACAAACCGTGATCATGACAGGTAAGCGCAGACCCGACGAGCGACTGATGGGCAGCAACACTGCGTCCAAAGTAACTTGACTGAGCCAGGCTCCGAACGGATCTATTTCAAAGCCATGCAGCCGGTTACCAATACTTTGCAGCAGCAGTCGCGGGCTGCATTGTGCAAGCTCCTTCATAATCCGCTGCGCAATGGGTGCGAGAAACGCACCACCGCCACACGCCGGATCCAGAACACGACATTTCGCCCAATCAACATTCGCTGACGTGGCCTGATCGATAAGCCGCGCGGTTAGAGCTGGAGGCGTATAGAAAATCCCATACTCTCCGCGATGCTCCACGGGCAGCATACTGGTGTAGGTAAGGCCTATCTGATAGGCAGCCGTCTCAGCATCGAATTCTGAGGCCGCCGTACCGATCTGCTCGGCAAGCAAGCTGGCGGCGTCTGAAAGTGTTGAGGTTTCAAATTCGGCAATCGGTGCACGAAGCTCCTGAGGAGCGATTTCATCCTGGTTGAGGCCGCGCCACCAAGCTTCAATTAGCCGAACGCCAAATGCTCTTGCCAAGCTCAACTGTTTGTCTATGGGGAACCCGGCAGCCAATGCACGAGCCGTAGCCCTGGCAGTAACCAACGACTGAACCGGTACCTTCAAAGCAAATGGAACGTCCAGCTCAGCAAATGTCATTTGCGCCTCTTTTGCCATACACCCCCCATAGCGGGTCGCGATTCTACCTTGCTTTGAAGGTCAAGACGCCCCGGCTATCGCCCTTACGCGATGTTGCGTTAAAAAAAGGTAATCAACAATTAGCAATTGGCTCGGCAAACCTAGCCATCAGCTTAAAGGCCGATAAAACTGTATGAATATACAGCTTTATCGTAACAATGCTAATTCATCGGCTAAACGGTTGAGCTGACTGAACCTGTCTGGCTTGCAGACGGATTGCTATTAGCCGGCGCCTGGAGATCACCCTCTCCATCGACGCGCCATCCCAACACCTCCAACGCATCGCAACCGTCCTGCAACAGCAGATGCGCGGCGCAGGTGAAGTGCTCCAGGTCATAACCCTCGGCGTTTTTCATGCATAGACAGGAAATGCTGTTGAGTAAGTCTCGAGCAGCTTTTATACGATGGGCAGCCGTTTCCAACAGATCGGAGGCACTGGCTTCCGTGTCGATAAACAGTGTGGCTCCGGCGCTGGTATTTGCTTGAAGGGGGTAATACTTGATCATCGGGTTGCTCTCTTGAGTTAAGAGCTACCACCGTTCGCGGCTAAACGAATATGGTGGCAGCTGTACGCGGGTTAGCCGACCGGACAAGAGAATCCGGCACACCCGAAGATGTCCCCCGCACAGCCGCCATAAATGTAAAAACATTGGGCGGCAAAAAGCGCCGCCATCGGGGGCGCCCGTGCACTCTTGTTCGACCGGCTAAGATCGATCACCGATTAGTCGATGACGAGAGAACTATAGGCGAGGCCCCAACGAAACAACGCTGAGTTTCTGTATCTCGGAACCATCCTACGCGAAACACGGAATGGGTCTACAAAGCTTAATTTTGATCGGCCGGAAGCCTACCATCACGAACCCAAGTATCGAGCGGTTGATGCCCGACAAAATTGAAAGGTCCGAGCAGGCTGTAGGGCAAAGCTCAGCCCCATGAAATCCAACGACACGACACGCTGATCGCAGCACAAGCAGCCTACAAATTTCATCCGCCGAATCTTGCTCTCGCAGCGAACAAGGCTGGCATCGCCACCCAGGCTGGAATTTTTACAGTGAGACCTCCGTCATAAAAAGGTCCACTCGATGCCAACCCAACCTTCATTTCTGCCCCAACATCTCGCGCTGGCGATAGCTTTGGCACTTGGCTGCGCCGAGGTTTCCATGGCTCAGTCAGTTGCCGAAACTCCCACGACGGCTGTTCTTCAGGAGCGTCTCAAGACCCTCGAAGAAGCTACAGATACCAAGCATCACACTGTCTCCACCGCCCGCAAAGGCGGCATGAAACTGACTAAGGCCAACGATCTGGTCAACGTCACCGCAAAGGGTGCGTTCAGCGGGCCTGTTGATGGAGGTGGCGGAAACAACGTTCTTCGATTGGGCGATGCCCTGAGCCCAAGATTGGCTGAAACCCGCAATTTCGAAGCTTTGCACGTCACGAAAAACGAATGGGAACACACCGGGAATTTTGGCGGTTGGGCAGTGATTGAAGCGCAAACCAAACTCGTAAATATCGGCCATATCGACGGACAAGTCGGGGTGCTCGGTACGTTCGATAACAAGGGGGTTGTCGCCAATCGCGTCATCGTCGAGCCAGACGCCCATATGACCAACTCAGGCACGGTGAATGGCGCTGTCCATGTACGCGAGAAGGCCCGCTTCAGCGGCAATGGATCTGTTGAGTTCCTGAGCGTGGCGGGCCAGCTGAAGGTCGGTCCTGAAATCGGCGCACCCTCGATCAACGGAAACCTTGAACTGTTGAAAGACGCCGAGCTGATCTACGGCATCGATGCCGCGGGCGCCAGCGCCACGATCAATGTCGCAGGCACCGCGACCCTGAACGACGCGACCCTGAGGATCGACGCCGTAGAGGTTGAGAACATGGGCACAAGCCAGCACACCGTGATCCGTGCGAAGCAGATTGAAGGGAAGTTCGGCACGGTCATCGATAACCTTCCCTTCATGACCGCGACCCCACACTACAACGGGACGGAGGTTGGCCTGGCTTATGCTCGTAATGACGTTCCGCTGAAGGCTGCTGCGAAGAACGAAAACGCTGAAAGATTCACTGGCGGTATCGAAAAACCACAACGGGTCACAGCACTCCCACCCAAGCCTGTCGGCAACGTAGCGGTTTTTCAGGCACCTGCCACACTGCCGAAGGTCGATAGTCCAGCACAACACCCCAGCAAAACGCAGCCAGTCGCCAGCACTGAGCCGAAACCCAACGCCGCCATCACCGCCCTGCTCGGCACCAACATGACCACCGCCGCCGATGCCATTGACCAACTCAGCGGTTACGACACCGCCGATCTGGGCAACGCCACCCTGAGCAGCGTCGCGCCGATTGCCACAGGCTTACTCTCTGCCATAGGCCGCAAAACCTCGGGGGGCGGGCAGGATAACGGTCAGGTCTGGGTCCAGGCTGTCGGCCACAACGGAAGTCTCGCCAAGCAATTGGGAAGCTATGCCATGAAGCATTCGACCAAGGGGGTGATGCTGGGCACCGACTGGGCGATCAGCCCCGATTGGCGGCTAGGGATCATCGGCGGCAAGACGCAAACCCGGCTGGACAGCCATCAGTTCGAAGGCGCACTCGACAGCTGGCTCGCGGGCGCATATGCCTTGCGCCAGGACGGGCCTCTGGCCCTGCGCCTGGGCGCCGTTTATGGCAGCCATGACGGCAGCACCAAGCGTCACGTTGCCTTCAACCGTTACAGAGACAACCTCAAGGGCAGTTACGAAGCCAATACGCATCAAGTCTTTGGGCAGGTTGGCTACCCGTTGAATATCGCCCATTTCGATATCGAGCCCTATGCCCAATTGGGTTATCAACGCTATCAACGCGAGCGCTACAGCGAAAAAGGCGGGGACGCCGCGGTGCAATACAACGACCAGACCCAGGATCACTACAGCACCGATCTTGGTCTGCGCCTGGCCCGGCCCTTTACGTTTGACCAAGGCATGGCATTGACGCCCCGACTGGATGTCAGTTGGAGGCATTTATACGGCGACATCAAAGGTAGCTCCCAGCAGCGCCTGATCAGTGGGGGAAACACCTATCGCATCGAAGGTGTCGAGCTGGACCGTGACAGCGTGCTCGTGCAAGCGGGGCTGGACTTGGCCGTCTCGCCACGTCACATCCTGGGATTGAGTTACCGCAGTGAAACCGGGCAGGACAACCGCAGCGGTTCGCTAATGGGCCAATGGCGGATGATGTTCTGACGGACCAAAAAAAAGGGGAGCACATGCCCCCCCGAGGTTAAAACGTTGTATCGAGGCTGTTAACTCAGCCTTCGATCTCGATCAGGATCTCGCCCGGATTGACGCGGTCGCCCTTGGCCACATGAATCGCGGTGACCTTGCCGGCGATAGCCGCCTGCACTTCGGTTTCCATCTTCATGGCTTCGGTGATCAGCACCGCTTGGCCGGCCTTCACCACGTCGCCTTCCTTGACCAGCACATCGACGATGTTGCCCGGCATGGTGGTGCTGACGTGGCCCGGCGCGGTGGCTTGCTTGCGCTTGCTGCTGCCGCCGCTGACAAACTCGTTGAGCGGTTCGAAGACGACCTCTTCGGGCATGCCGTCGATGGAGAGATAGAAGTGCCGCTTGCCCTCAGCCTTGACGCCCACTCCGGTGATGTCGACGCGATAGGTCTCACCGTGAACGTCGATGACGAACTCGGTTGGCACACCTTCGCCACCCGCTGAACTCACGCTGCCCGCTTCTGGGATAGGCAACAGTACTTCTGGGGTCAGGGTGCCGGCTTCGCGTTCTTCGAGGAATTTGCGACCGATGTCCGGGAACATGGCGTAGGTCAGCACGTCCTCTTCGGACTTGGCCAACGCGCCGATTTCCCCACGCAGCTTGGTCATCTCCGGCTTGAGCAAATCGGCCGGACGCACATCGATCACGTCTTCGCTACCGATGGCCTGGCGGCGCAGCTTCTCGTTCACCGAACCCGGCGCCTTGCCATAGCCGCCCTGCAGATAGAGCTTCACTTCGTTGGTGATGGTCTTGTAGCGCTCACCGGCCAGCACGTTGAAGAACGCCTGGGTGCCGACAATCTGCGAAGTCGGGGTCACCAATGGCGGGAAGCCGAGGTCTTCGCGCACTCGGGGGATTTCCGCGAGCACTTCGTTCATGCGGTTCAGGGCGCCCTGCTCTTTCAGCTGGTTGGCGAGGTTGGAAATCATCCCGCCCGGTACCTGGTTGACCTGGACGCGGGTGTCGACTGCGGTGAACTCGCTTTCGAACTGGTGGTATTTCTTGCGCACGGCGTAGAAGTACAAGCCGATTTCCTGAAGCAGTTCCAGGTCCAGGCCGGTGTCGAACTCGCTGCCCTTGAGGGCGGCGACCATCGATTCAGTACCCGGATGGCTGGTGCCCCAGGCAAAGCTGGAGATGGCGGTGTCGATATGATCGGCACCATTTTCAATAGCCTTGAGCTGGCACATCGCAGCCAGGCCCGCGGTGTCGTGGGAATGGATGAAGACTGGCAGCGACTGCTCGCTCTTCAGCGCCTTGACCAGTTCGCCAGTGGCATACGGGGTCAACAGGCCGGCCATGTCCTTGATCGCCACCGAGTCGCAACCCATGGCTTCCATCTGCTTGGCCTGGGCCACGAACGCATCGATGGTGTGCACCGGGCTCGTGGTGTAGGCGATCGTGCCCTGGGCATGTTTGCCAGCTGCCTTCACCGCCTCGATGGCGACCTTCAGGTTACGCACGTCGTTCATCGCATCGAAAATACGGAACACATCGATGCCGTTGACCGCAGCCTTGGCGACGAACGCCTTGACCACGTCATCGCTGTAGTGGCGGTAGCCCAGCAGGTTCTGGCCGCGCAGCAGCATTTGCAGGCGAGTGTTGGGCAGCGCGGCGCGCAGTTGGCGCAGGCGCTCCCATGGATCTTCCTTCAGGAAGCGCACGCAGGCGTCGAACGTCGCGCCGCCCCAGACTTCCAGGGACCAATAGCCGACTTTGTCGAGCTTGTCGCAGATCGGCAGCATGTCTTCGGTGCGCATGCGGGTGGCGAGCAGCGATTGGTGGGCGTCGCGCAGGATTGTGTCGGTAACAAAGATCTTCTTGGACATGGTCATGATTCCTTACAGGCCTGCGTGGGCGGCAATGGCGGCGGCGATGGCCAGGGCCAGCTCTTCGGGTTTGCGCTTGATCGAGTAGTTGGTCAGTTCAGGGTGGCTTTCAACGAAGCTGGTATTGAACTGGCCGCTACGGAATTCCGGATTGCGCAGAATCTCCTGGTAATACGCTGCGGTGGTCTTGACCCCCTGCAGGCGCATGTCATCCAGGGCTCGCAGGCCACGGTCCATCGCCTCTTCCCAGGTCAACGCCCAAACCACCAATTTCAGGCACATCGAATCGTAGAACGGCGGAATGGTGTAGCCGGTATAGATCGCCGTGTCGGTGCGCACGCCCGGACCGCCGGGGGCGTAATAACGAGTGATCTTGCCGAAGCTGGGCAGGAAGTTGTTTTTCGGGTCTTCGGCGTTGATCCGGAACTGCAACGCGAAACCACGGTGCTGGATGTCTTCCTGCTTGACCGACAGCGGCAGCCCGGAGGCGATGCGGATCTGTTCGCGGACGATGTCGATACCGGTGATTTCTTCGGTGATGGTGTGTTCCACCTGCACGCGAGTGTTCATCTCCATGAAGTACACCTCGCCCTCGGCGAGCAAAAACTCCACGGTGCCGGCGTTCTCGTAGCCCACGGCCTTGGCCGCACGCACCGACAAGTCACCGATGTAGGCGCGCTGTTCGGGAGTCAGTTGCGGGCTCGGGGCGATTTCAATCAGCTTCTGGTTGCGGCGCTGGATCGAGCAGTCGCGCTCGAACAGATGCACGACATTGCCGAAACTGTCACCGAGGATCTGCGCCTCGATGTGCTTGGGATTGACGATGCATTTTTCCAGGAACACTTCCGCCGAACCGAATGCCTTGGTGGCTTCGGAGATAACGCGCGGGAAGGCTTGTTCGAGTTCTTCACGGCTGTTGCAGCGACGGATACCACGGCCACCGCCGCCGGACGTGGCCTTGAGCATCACCGGGTAACCGATCCGGTCGCCTTCGGTCAGGGCCTCTTCGATGCCCGCCACGTTGCCTTCGGTACCCGGCGTGACCGGCACACCGGCCTTGATCATGCTGCGGCGCGCTTCGGTCTTATCGCCCATGCGACGAATGACTTCCGCCGACGGACCGATGAATTTGATTCCGCGTTCGGCGCAGATATCCGCCAGTTCGGCGTTTTCCGAAAGAAAACCATAGCCTGGATGCAAGGCATCACAGCCGGTTTCCACCGCCAGGTTCACCAGTTTGCGCGGGTTGAGGTAGCCGGCCAGCGGATCGGCGCCGATGCTGTGGGCCTCGTCCGCACGCTTGACATGCAGGGCATGCCGATCTGCGTCGGAATAGACCGCGACCGAGCGAATGCCCATCTCGGCGCAAGCGCGCACGATTCGCACGGCAATCTCACCACGGTTGGCGATCAGGATCTTTGTTATCAATTGGAGGTTCCCTTGAGCCGGTGATACCACGACCTGGGATCCAGGCCGACGCGTGACCAGATGTAACAATTGGTCGCACCTCCACACTAGCCCTGGCTGTTGATTAACAAAAATGAATAATTATTGGGCCATGCATAAGCAAAGACTTATAGTTGGCCCATTCGTCATGGTCCAGAGTGTGTAGAAAATGCGTAAGTCATTGATGCGTATGACGTTGCGTCAATTGCAGATTTTCAACGAGGTGTGCGACTTGAGGTCCTACAGCCGCGCAGCCGATGAAATGTCTCTCACCCAGCCGGCCGTTAGCCTACAGATCCGGTCCCTTGAAGAGCTGATTGGCCAGCCGCTGTTCGAGTATGTGGGCAAAAAACTCTACATGACCGAGGCCGCCGAAGCGCTGCAACGGGCCAGCCGGGACATTTTTGGACGCCTGGAGAACCTCGACATGCAGCTTTCGGACATGCAAGGCTCGCTGCAGGGTCAGCTGAAGCTCGCCGTTGAATCCAGCGCCAAGTACTTCGTTCCGCACCTGTTCGCTGCGTTCAAGCGCCAGCATCCGGAGGTCAACCTGAACCTCACCGTGGTCAATCGCGGCCAGGTCATTCGACGGCTGTCGGACAACCGGGACGACGTGGTGATCATGTCCATGGTGCCGCAGGACATGGGCCTGGAATTCCTGCCGTTTCTCAACAATCCCATCGTGGCCGTGGCCCCGCCGGATCATCCGTTGTGCCACATGGGCCCGCTGCGCTTGCAGGACCTGGAACCCTACACGTTGCTGCTGCGCGAGCCGGGGTCAGGCACGCGGCTGGCGTGCGAGGAGTATTTCAAGGAGAAACGGGTGCACTTCACGCAGACACTGGAGGTGGCTTCGGCGGAGGCCCAGCGCGAGTGCGTGGTGGCCGGGCTGGGCGTGGCGCTGTTGACGCGCCACGCCGTGAGCCGGGAGTTGTCTTCCGGTGCGCTCGTCGAACTGCCGATAGAAGAGTTGCCGCTGTATCGCAGTTGGTGCCTGGTACAGGCCAGGGCGAAACGCTTGTCGCCGGTGGCCCACGCCTTCCTGGCGTTCGTTCGCGCCGAGCGCGCTCAGATCATCGGTCTGGTTGAGCGCTTCGACGGGAAGCCGCCGGCGTTGCCTGCCAGTAATTGAACTCCACCGTGTCAGGGAATTCGCTGATCTCAGCCAAGAGCTGGCGTTGCTCACAGCGGTCTTCGATTGCACGACGAAACGCCATGCGGCGCTGGTCTTCCTGCTGACGACGGGTTTTGACGGCGCTGCGTTCTTCGTAGGACTGGGTCATGTCGAGACTCCCAAGACGTATACGGGAGCTTTACGATGAAGGCACGGGATGACGGTTTGGCGGCGCGAAGATTACAAGACGATGAATTCGGGCGGTGTCCCCTGTGACGAGGGAGCTTGCTCTCGCTCGGCTGCGCAGCAGTCGCAAACCTGTCAACGCGGTGTGCCTGGATAACCGTTGGGGGTCGCTTCGCAACCCAGCGGGAGCAAGCTCCCTCGCCACAGAAGCCCCCCCAGACCGGGCTCAGTCATCCAACGCCTTCACCGATTTGGGCGACAGCCGCAAGCTGCGCAGGCTGCGCTTCACGCTCTTGAGGTGGTTGACCAGGCTCGGGCCACGGGCCATGGCGACGCCCATTGCCAATACGTCGATCACTACCAGATGGGCAATGCGTGAGGTCAACGGCGTGTAGATTTCGGTGTCTTCATGCACATCGATCGCCAGGTTCACCGTCGAGAGTTCCGCCAATGGCGTCTGGCTCGGGCACAAGGTGATCAGCGAGGCGCCGCTTTCGCGCACCAGGTTCGCGGTGATCAACAGGTCTTTGGAACGCCCCGACTGGGAAATACAGATCGCCACATCGGTGGGTTTCAGCGTAACCGCCGACATCGCCTGCATGTGCGGGTCGGAATAGGCCGCCGCCGTAAGCAGCAAGCGGAAAAACTTGTGTTGGGCATCGGCCGCCACAGCGCCCGACGCGCCAAAACCATAAAACTCGACACGCTGGGCCTGGGACATGGCCGTGACGGCTTTCTGCAACGCCACCGGGTCGAGCTTCTCGCGAACTTCCATCAGGGTGTGCAGGGTCGTGTCGAAGATTTTCAGGCTGTAGTCGGCGACTGAATCGTCTTCATGAATCGCAAACTGACCGAAGCTGGCCCCGGCCGCCAGGCTCTGGGCCAGCTTGAGTTTCAGGTCCTGGAAACCCGAGCAACCGATGGCCCGGCAGAAACGCACGATGGTCGGTTCGCTGATGCCGACACTGTGGGCAAGATCGGCCATGGAGCTGTGCATGACGGCCGCAGGATCAAGCAGTACGTGATCGGCGACTTTCAGCTCCGACTTGCGCAGCAGGTGGCGTGACTGGGCGATGTGTTGCAACAGGTTCAAGGGGCTGGACTCTTGTTATTGGCAGGTGCCGTGATGTAGCAAGCTTGTAGTTATACTACAAGAATTGGCTTTTTGCCTGTTCAAAACGCAACTCTATCGCCTCGCTGCCCTTTGTTTTGGCTGGGGATCCCATGATGTAGCAGCGTGTGCCGCGGTGAAGCACGATTTCACCGCTGCGAGTGATTTACATCCATGACGTCTTACCCTCCAGCCCCGCTTGACCGAGCGAGGCGGACACCGGAAGGATTGTCGTGCTCGCCTCAATCAAACCAATATGCCACGACTAAACGGCACCATTTAACACTGCTCAGGCCCAGAGTTTAGTCATAAAAATAACACCTCGCGGCGCATCTTTAATCATTAGCTGCGACGGTACAATCATGCGATGTCTCGATAGCGAGAACTAGCATGGATAACTTCCCCTTACAAACTCAACTTCAATTAGCCTCACACCGGCCGATCAAAATCGATATATTGGCCCCGCAGGACGCCATCAACTTACTACAGGAGTTACAACATGAGCATTACTTCTAAAAACTGGACCGCGCAAATCGACCGCATGCCCGGAGCCGCTTCTTTCCGCACCTTCGGCACCGTAACCGTTGCCCACAGTGGCATTACACCGATCTTGGTACTTAGCGACAAACAGGACAAATCGTTTGATCTGCGACTGGAGCTGAAACTCCAACACGCCGATGACATTTCCTTGCCGGTACTGACCGACAAGTTTGTTGAATACAAAGTGCTCGGCGACTCTAATGTCACAGGGGTCAGCATTTTCTTCGAAGGACAGTTGCTGCATCATATCGATGAAGTCTTGATGACTCATTAATCCATGTACATAACTTCCCGCCGGAAACTTCGTTATTCGGCGGGAAGTTGCTGCGAGAACGGAAACTCACTGCATCTATTGCGCCCGCAACAACTGCGCCAAACCCTCTGCTTCTATCGGCCGGCTGATCAGGTACCCTTGGACCTCATCGCATTGTTCATTCCGGAGAAATTCAAGCTGCTCCGACCGCTCCACGCCTTCCGCCACCACCTTCAGCGACAAGCCGTGCGCCATCGCAATGATCGCGCGGGTAATGGAAGCATCCATGCTGCCCTCACCCAGCCCGCGGATGAACGTCTGGTCGATCTTCACGTAATCCACCGGGATGCGCTTGAGGTAACTCAGGGATGAGTAACCGGTGCCAAAATCGTCGATCGCCAGTTTGACCCCAAGGTCACGCAACTGCTGGAACGTGGCGATGATGTGCTCCACGCTGTCGAGCAATTGGCTCTCGGTCAGCTCCAGCTCCAGGTATTGGGGCGCCAGGCCGGTTTCTTCCAGCACTTGCCGCACCAGGCTGACCAACTTGCCCTGGCGCAATTGATGGACCGACAGATTGACCGACACCCTGATCGGCGCCAGCCCCTGGCGCTGCCATTCGCACGCCTGCCAACAGGCCTGACGCAACACAAACTCGCCGATCGGTCCGATCAGCCCGGTTTCTTCTGCCAGGCCGATGAACTCCCCCGGCGGAACCCGACCCAGGACTGGATGATCCCAGCGTACCAAGGCTTCCGCGGCGTTCAAGCGGCCGGTCGCCAGGCACAGCTTGGGCTGATAAAAGACCTTCAATTGCTGCTCTTCAAGAGCCTTGCGCAGCTGATTTTCCAATTGCAGGCGTTCGAGCGTACTGGCTTGCAGGCTGTCGGTGTAAAACTGGAAATTATTCCCTCCCAGGTGCTTGGCGTGCTGCATGGCCATGTTCGCCTGGCTGACCAGCGTGGATATTTCCCGTGCGTTGTCGGGCAACAGGCTGATGCCGATGGAGGCGCTGACCACCAGCTCATGGCCTTCGATGGTCACCGGCAGGCGCAGCTTGGCCGACAAGCGGGTCGCCACCCGAGCCAGGCTGGAGAGGTTGCCATAAGCGTCGAACAACACCGCGAACTCATCGCCGGATAACCGGGCAATGGTGTCCGCCTCGGGCAATGCATTGATCAGGCGCCGGGCCATTTTCCGCAGCAGCTCATCGGCCACGTCATGACCAAGGCTGTCGTTGAGCAGTTTGAAACGGTCGAGGTTGATATGCAGCAACGCCAGGCTGCGCCGCCCGCCTTGGCGCACGCGCTGATGAGCTTCCTGGAGACGTTCGCGAAACAGCGAGCGATTCGCCAGGCCAGTCAGCTCGTCGTAATGCGTCAGGTAGCGCATCCGTTCTTCGGATTCACGACGCGCAGACAGATCGGCGAAGAAGCCGACGATATGGCTGACGTTTCCCCGCGCATCGCGCACGACATTCAATTGCAGCCATTGCGGGTAAAGCTCACCGTTGGCCCGCGCTTCAACCAGCTCACCTTGCCAGGTGCCGTGTTGCTTGAGGGCTTGGCGGATAACGGGATAGTGGCGGCGCGCGTCGCGACTGCACGGCAGGTCGACGACGTTGCGCCCGAGCATATCGGCGATGTCGAAACCGGTGAGCCGGGTAAAGGCCTGGTTTGCGGCCAGCAACGCATAATTGGGGTCGAAGATCACGATGCCTTCACTGGCGGCCTCGAACACCGTGGCCGCCAATTGCCGCTGCTGTTCGAGTTCCTTGGCCGCGCTGATGTTTCGCCGCGTGCCAACCATGCGCAACACCCTGCCGTTTGCGCTGCATTCCACCGCCCGGCCACGGTCTTCGATCCAGACCCAGTGACCATCGCCGTGACGCACCCGGTATTCGATCTGGTAATCCTCGCTGCGGCCCTTGAGGTGTTCGACAAGGGCACGCTTGAGCGCTGGCACGTCCTGGGGGTGCAGCCGCGGGGTGAGATGGCTGAGCATCGCCGTGACGTATTCGGGCTCCAGCCCAAACAGCTCTTTGAGTTGGGTATGGTGGACTTCGTCAGTCTGCAGATTCCAATCCCACAAACCCAACTCACTGGCCTTCAGGGCCAGCGCCAGACGCGCCTCACTCTTGCCCAGGGCCTGGCTGGCCACTTCCAGCTCGCGGCTTCGCTGCGCCACCCGTGCCTCCAGCTCAACCTGGGCCGCGCGTAGTTTGTCCTCGGCACAGCGACGTTGCTCGACCTCCCGGGCCAGGGCCTCGTTGAGCTGCGCACCTCGGGATTGGGCCTCTTGCAAATGCTCTATCAGCGCCTGGTTCTGGAAGCGTCGCAGCATGCCGCTCTGTATCAAGCGATTGACTTGCCAGGCCACCACGCTCAGCGAGACCAACACCACCAGTCCGAGCCAACCCCACCCGCGCTGTTGCTCATCCCCCCCCCAGAAGAGGTAACCGATGGCTGGCAACAGGCAGGGCAAGGTAAAGGACAGAAACGCCGGAAGGCTCACGGCATAGGCCACGCTGGCCGACAGGGTGGCTGCGCCGATCAGGCCGAACACCCAGGCCTGTTGCTGGAAACTGTCGGCCGGGACCAGCGCGATGCCGGCCCCGGCCAGCGTCAGGCCGGTCATCCCGGAGCCCAGCAGGAACATGCGCAGCCAGATCGGGTGTGCCTGGCGGCTTGGCATGGCCGAATCGAAGGCGGCCACCTGGATCACCCGCAACGCGACCAGCGACAGCAACCAGACCAGCCAGACGCTGACCAGGAAATAGCGCGACGGCTCCCATAACAGTGCGGCGCAGACCAGACCGTTGACCAACATGAACAGCGTGGGTAGCAGCGAGCCCTGGTACAGCAGACGTGTGCGTTCGACCGCCATCTCCGTGGCGTACTGCTTGCGGATGGCCCGCCGTTCCACACAGGGGCCCGCCGGATCGGAATTGAGGATCATTGGCACTGTTCTTGTTCTTATTCAGCGAAGCGTGGGGAACCCGAAAGATCCACCGAGCATACACAAGCCAAAGGCCTTCCCACACTGCTTGCGGTCATAAAAACTTCGAAAAAAGTCGCTATTTCATTGGGTGGCGCCCCCCTCGAGCGAGCCCGGCCAATACTTGCAGGCCATGACCAACCGGTCATCCTCAAACGGTCTTTTATCGGTTTGGGCAAAGCTCGGTTTGCCCGTGGTGACGCCGCACCCTAGAATGCCCCGATGCGCGATGATCTCTCCCTTCTGCTGAATTCCCTCAACGATGCCCAACGTCAGGCCGTAGCCGCCTCCGTGGGTCGTCAGTTGGTCCTGGCCGGTGCTGGCTCCGGTAAAACCCGAGTGCTGGTGCACCGTATCGCCTGGTTGATCCAGGTCGAGAACGCTTCGCCCCATTCGATCCTGTCGGTGACTTTCACCAACAAGGCCGCAGCAGAGATGCGCCATCGCATCGAGCAACTGATGGGCATCAACCCTGCGGGCATGTGGGTCGGCACGTTTCACGGCCTGGCGCACCGTTTGCTGCGGGCGCACTGGCAAGAAGCCGGCCTGAGCCAGACCTTCCAGATCCTGGACAGCGACGACCAGCAACGCCTGGTCAAGCGGGTGATCCGCGAGCTGGGCCTGGACGAGCAGCGCTGGCCCGCCCGTCAGGCCCAGTGGTTCATCAATGGCCAGAAAGACGAAGGCCTGCGGCCGCAGCATATCCAGGCCAGCGGCGACCTGTTCCTGGCCACCATGCGCAGCATCTACGAAGCCTACGAGGCGGCGTGCCAGCGCGCCGGCGTCATCGACTTTTCCGAATTGCTGCTACGAGCGTTGGACCTGTGGCGCGATCATCCGGGACTGCTGGCTCATTATCAGAAACGTTTCCGGCATGTATTGGTGGACGAGTTCCAGGACACCAACGCCGTGCAGTACGCCTGGTTGCGCCTCTTGGCCAAGGGCGGTGACAGCCTGATGGTGGTGGGCGACGACGATCAGTCGATCTATGGCTGGCGCGGCGCCAAGATCGAGAACATTCATCAGTATTCGGCGGACTTTCCTGACGCCGAAGTGATCCGCCTGGAACAGAACTACCGCTCCACCGCCGGTATCCTCAAGGCCGCCAACGCCCTGATTGCCAACAATACCGGGCGCCTGGGCAAAGAGTTGTGGACCGATGGCGGTGAAGGCGAAGCGATCAACCTCTACGCCGCCTTCAATGAACACGATGAGGCGCGCTACGTGGTGGAAACCATCGAGAGCGCGTTGAAAACCGGGCTGGCCCGCAGCGACATCGCCATCCTGTATCGCTCCAACGCCCAATCGCGGGTATTGGAAGAAGCCTTGCTGCGCGAACGGATCCCGTACCGCATCTACGGCGGCCAGCGCTTCTTCGAGCGCGCCGAGATCAAGAACGCCATGGCTTACCTACGCCTGCTCGAAGGCCGCGGCAACGATGCGGCCCTGGAGCGGGTGATCAACGTGCCTACCCGGGGCATCGGCGAGAAAACCGTCGAAGCGATTCGCGATCACGCGCGCCATAGCCACGTGTCGATGTGGGAAGCCATGCGGCAACTGGTGGCCAACAAAGGCGTGACCGGCCGTGCCGCCGGGGCACTGAAAGCATTCATGGACCTGATCGAAGACCTCGCCGCCAAATGCGGGGAGATGCCGCTGCACCTGATGGCCCAGACCGTTATCGAGCAGTCCGGCCTGATCGCCTATCACGAAGCGGAAAAAGGCGAAAAAGGCCAGGCCCGGGTAGAAAACCTCGAGGAACTGGTCAGCGCTGCACGCAACTTCGAGAACACCGAAGAGGACGCCGACCTGTCGCCGCTGTCGGCCTTCCTCGGCCACGCCTCCCTGGAAGCCGGCGACACCCAGGCCGACGAGCATGAAGACAGCATCCAACTGATGACCCTGCACAGCGCCAAGGGTCTGGAATTCCCCTACGTGTTCCTCGTGGGCATGGAGGAAGGCCTGTTCCCGCACAAGATGAGCCTGGAAGAACCGGGGCGCCTGGAAGAAGAACGGCGCCTTGCCTATGTCGGCATCACCCGGGCCATGCAGAATCTGGTCATGACCTACGCCGAGACCCGACGCTTGTATGGCAGCGAGACCTACAACAAAGTGTCGCGCTTCGTACGCGAAGTACCGAAAGGCCTGATTCAGGAAGTGCGGCTGTCCAACAGCGTCAGCCGTCCGTTCGGTGGTGGTCAGCAGCAAAGCACCAGCAGCCTGTTCGGCGGCAGTGGTATTCCGGAAACCGGCTTCAGCCTCGGCCAGACCGTGCGCCATTCGGTGTTCGGCGACGGCGTGATCCTCAACTTCGAAGGTGCCGGCGCCCAGGCGCGGGTCCAGGTGAATTTCAGCGAAGGCAGCAAGTGGCTGATGCTGGGGTATGCCAAGCTAGAAGCGATCTAGAAGTTTGCGTAGACCCTGTGGGAGCGAGCTGGCTCGCTCCCACAGTTTGTTTAGACGCCAGAGCATTTCCGATAGAACTTGTCCCTCCTTCCTACAGCCCAAAGCGAACAAGCCTTCTTGCGCGACTGGAGCTGAACCTAACCTGTCACGCAAAAGCCCGAAACACTCTGCCGCTAGCCAGCAACAGTTCAGCTGTGCAACATGGCGCGCGTGCTATCCACAAATGGGAATGCCTTTATATGAAACGTTTTCTTAGCATCGCCATGGCGTTGTGCATCGGCCTGACGATGGCCATCGACGCCAATGCCGCCAAGCGTTTTGGCGGTGGTAAAAGCTCGGGCGCGGCCCCGACTCACCAGACCAGCCAGATGGCGCCGTCCTCTGCCGCCGGTTCCACTGCTGCCACCGCAGGCGCGGCCGGTGCCGCTGGCGCTGCCACCAAGGCCAGCGGCGCTTCGCGCTGGCTCGGCCCGTTGGCCGGCATCGCCGCCGGTGGCCTGCTCGCCTCCATGTTCATGGGCGACGGCTTCCAGGGCATGCAGATCTTCGACATCCTGATCATGGCGGTCATCGCCTTCCTGGTGTTCCGCTTCATTGCTGCCCGTCGCCGCAAGCAGCAGGAGCAATTCGCTCCAGCCGGCCACGCGCCGATGCAGCGTGAAGTGTTCAATCAGCAACCATCCGCCGGTGGCGCGATCTTCGGTGGTTCGGCAGCTCCGGCCGCACGGCCGGTCATCAATGCGCCAGCCTGGTTCAACGAGCAACGCTTCATCGAAGCCGCGCGCAACCACTTCATGTCCCTGCAGCAACATTGGGACGCGAACGAAATGGACAAGATTGCCGAATTCGTGACCCCGCAACTGCTGGAGTTCCTCAAGCGCGAACGGGCCGACCTGGGTGATGGCTTCCAGTCCACCTACATCGATAACCTGCAAGTGCAGCTGGACGGCGTCGATGATCGCGCCGACAAGACCATCGCTACCCTGACGTTCAGCGGTGTGTCGAAAGATTCCCGCTTCGACAAGGGTGAAGCCTTCAGCGAAAGCTGGAACATGGAGCGTGCCCAGGGCGACGACCAGCCTTGGCTGGTAGCGGGTATTCGCCAGAACGGTTGAACTTTGGCGCGCTTCGCATGTTGAAATAAAACAACCCCGGCCCAGGCCGGGGTTTTCTATTTCGCGGTTGCATCTATAGCGAGCTACTGTATAAACCGCTCCATATAAACCGCGCCATCGAGAAAGAGGATCCCCGGACGTGGAAGAAATCATCGAACAATTGCGTGAAGCCAACGAACCCGTACCGGTCCCGCTGGAGCTGCCCGACGAAGACTTGCTGGTGGAGATCGAAGAGCAGCTATTCATCGACATCCCGTTCGTCTTCAGGGAGTTTTTGCTGACCGTCAGCGACGTGGTCTACGGCAGTCTGGAACCGGTGACCGTCACCGACCCGCAGTCCCACACCTACCTGCCGGATGTGGCCGCCAACGCCTGGGACGCCGGTGTCGATCGCAGCCTGATCCCGATTTGCCAGGACGGCGACGACTATTACTGCGTCGAAGAAGACGGCACCGTGGTGCTGTGGCAGGCAGAAGAAGAATTGATCGCTGAAGAAACCTGGGAATCGGTCTGGCACTGGGCCCGGGACGTCTGGCTGGAAAGCTGATCCGCCCGTTGCCTCAATGCCCGGACGACTCCTTGTGGTTGTCCAGGGTTTCGAGCAAGGCCACCTGCATGCGTGTATGCAGGCGGACGAACCAGCGCCAGAGCAAAGCCGCCACGGCAATCGCCACCACGGCAATCAGCAAGAGCAATTTGTTGGTCGGCAGGATGCTGGCCGACAAGGCTGTCAATAGCAGGAAGATCACCAGCAGCGAAAGCAACGGGATCACTTCGGCGATCACACGACGCACGCGCTGGGTGTGGCGGCCCGCCATCTCCGGTTTCACCCCCATCTCCGCCAGCAGCATCGACAGTGCCTTGAGCTTGCGATAGGCGGCGATCAGGAACGGCAGCGACAGCAATAACGCCCCGCCCCAGATCAATGCCTTCTGCCAGCTCGGGTCGCTGATCCATCCTTGCAAATATGCCGAAATCCGCTCGGCGAAATAAGCGCCCGAGACAAAGATCGCAATGACCAGCGCCAGGTTGACGCCGACCTGCAGCAGAATCCGCCTGATCATCGAGGCCAACACCGCGCCTTCACCTTGGGGCTGGATGCTGCGCAGCCATTCACCATACATCCCCAGTACCCGCGTCAAGCGTTGCGGCATCACCGTCGCCAACCTGACGGACAATGGATCGGCGGCCCGGATCAAGTATGGCGTCATCAGCGTGGTCAACACCGAGACGGCGACCGCGACCGGATAAAGGAAATCGCTGGTGACCTGGAGGGTCATACCCAGCGACGCGATGATGAAGGAAAATTCGCCAATCTGCGAAAGACCCATCCCTACTCGCAGCGAGGTACGTCCGTCATTGCCAGCGATAAAGGCACCGAGGCCGCAGGAGAGCATCTTGCCGAGCACCACCGCACAGGTGATCACAGCAATCGGCCAGGCGTACTGCAGCAATATGGCCGGATCGAGCATCAGCCCGATGGCAACGAAGAAAATCGCGCTGAACAAATCACGCACCGGCTCTACCAGTCGCTCGATTTTCAGCAGTTGCCGGGACTCGGCCATGATCGCGCCGATCAGGAACGCGCCGAGCACCATGCTGTATTCCAGCTTGACCACCAGCAGGCAGAAGCCGAAGCACAGGCCCAGCACGGTGATCAGCAGCATCTCGTTACTGTCGAATTTCGCCACGTAGGCCAATAGCCTGGGTACCAACAGGATGCCGATCACCAACGCAACGATCATGAACAGCGACAACTTGCCGACGGTGGAAAATACCTCGCCAGAGCTCACCGTGCCGCTGACGGCAATGCTCGACAGCAAGGCGATGATGCCGATGCCGAGGATGTCCTCCACGATCAGTACCCCGAAGATCAGCTGTGCGAAGCGCTCGTTCTTCATCTTCAGGTCGTTGAGAGCCTTGACGATGATGGTGGTGGAAGAAATCGCCAGGATGGCGCCCAGGAACAGCGAGTCCATGGTGTTCCAGTCGAACCAGCGACCCATTTCATAGCCGATCCAGATCATCAATACGATCTCGAGAAACGCCGCGATGAACGCCGTGGCCCCCACCTTGAACAATTTGCGCAGGCTGAATTCCAAGCCCAGGCAGAACATCAGGAAGATGACCCCCAGCTCGGCCAGTGTCTTGATCGTGTCTTCGTCGTGGATGAAACCGAACGGTGGCGTATGCGGGCCGATGATGAAGCCGGCGACGATGTAGCCCAGCACCACCGGCTGCTTGAAGCGGTGAAAAAGAACAGTGACCAGCCCCGCCGCCATCATGATGATCGCCAGGTCTTGAATGAAACTGATGGCATGCATGTCGGGGCTCCCTGTTCAAAATGACTTATCGAGAGTTGGATAAGTCCGCTTCCTTTGTAGGAATCGCCCTCACTCAGGGGCTTTTGAAGGTTAACACCGCGACTTCCAACAAAAAGTCGGTGCAATATATGGAAACAGATCCACCGGGGCGTGACGGCAACCACAAGCGCAGCGTCCCGATATCGGTGGTTTTGAAAACCTCGTGGCCTGCCTGGCCACGCACCAGCATCCGCAGAGGTGCACTTCCCGAATGGCTGCCTTGAACCGTGAGTACGTTATGGAACCCGGAAACGCCCAACTGTCGATGACGGTGTTGATGACCCCCGATATGGCCAACTTCTCTGGCAATGTCCATGGCGGCACCTTGCTCAAATACCTCGATGAAGTCGCCTATGCCTGCGCCAGCCGCTACGCCGGCCGCTATGTGGTGACCCTGTCGGTCGACCAGGTGATCTTCCGCGAGCCGATTCACGTCGGCGAGCTGGTGACCTTCCTCGCGTCGGTGAACTACACCGGCAACACCTCGATGGAAGTGGGCATCAAAGTCGTGACCGAAAATATTCGTGAACGCTCGGTACGCCACACCAACAGTTGCTTCTTCACCATGGTTGCGGTGGACGATCAGCGCAAACCCGCGGCCGTGCCGCCACTGCAACCGCAGAACAGCGAAGCCAAGCGCCGTTACGAACAAGCCCAGCAACGCCGGCAGATCCGCCAGGAGTTGGAAAAGCGCTATCAAGAGATCAAGGCAGACGGGCCATAACGGACCGCCGAAGATCAACTGTGGGAGCAAGCTCCCACAGAGGTTTGCATCGATCAGAGGCTGATCGGCACAGCCTCGAAGCGCACTCGCGGATGGGCAATCCGATCCTGCGCGCGGACCAGTTCCAGCTCGTAGCTGGCGCAGACCTGGGTTTCCAGCAGTACTTCGTGCACCGCTGCGGCGGTGAACTCGAACGCTGCTACCACGTTGTCTCCCAATAAAATCCGCGCCAGGAACAGCCCCGACGTCAGGTCACCCACGCCCACCGGCTGGCGAGGGAATGCCAACAGCGGACGGCGCAGGTGCCAGCTGGCATCGGCGGTGACCAGCAGCATTTCGAAGCTGTCGTCGGGTTTTCCAGGGTAGGACAGATGCTTGACCAGCACGGTCTTCGGCCCGCGGGCCACCAGCGCACGGGCCATGGCCAGGCAATCGAGGAGCGACTGCGCCTTGCGTCCTGAAAAACTGTCCAGTTCCAACTGATTCGGACACATGATGTCCGCGACGGCAGCGGCCTCTTCCAGCAGAAACTCACTCACCTCGGGCGCCACGATGCAGCCTTTTTCCGCATGCCCCATGACAGGGTCACACAGGTACAGCGCCTTGGGATTGACGGCTTTTATCCGTGCCACGCCGGTCAGGATCGCTCGCCCCTGGGCCGCACTGCCCAGGTAACCGGACAACACCGCATCGCAATTACCCAGCTCGCCAATGGCCGCGATTCCCTCCACCAATGCTGGAATCTGGACCGGTGCGAGAACTTCCCCAGCCCATTGGCCGTACTGGGTGTGGTTGGAAAACTGTACCGTGTTCAGCGGCCAGACGTTAACCCCGACCCGCTGCATCGGAAACACGGCAGCGCTGTTGCCAGCGTGACCGAACACCACGTGGGACTGAATGGCTAGCAGATGAGGTGTACGTTTCATGCGGGAATTTTCCGTAAAACGATTGAAATTCAAGCCGCGCAGTATGCGACTAAACGCAGCCTGTACGACAGACCGGTGAGACAGTTAAGCTGGCAACAACTTGTTGGAGCACTTCGTTCATGCTGACCCTTGGAAATATGTTCGTGCTGATGCTGCTGGCCACCGGTGGTGCCTGGCTGTGGCACAACCATGGCTTGCGCGAACGGGCGTTGGCGAGGGTGATGCAGCATTGCATCAACCTCAAGATCGAATTGCTGGACGGCAACGTGGCGCTGAAAAAAATCGGCTTCGTGAAAGACGCCAGTGGTCGGCGACGATTGGCTCGTGTCTACACCTTCGAGTTCACCGTCACCGGTGAAAGTCGCCATTCGGGCACCATCACCCAGTTTGGCGCCCACAGCGCACACATCGAGCTGGCCCCCTACCCAATGCCATTCGAAGAAACACCGCCCGCACCGATCGATTCGGTCCAGACCCGACCCAGGGCCGAAGTCATCGAACTAAGCCAATGGCGCCAGGAACATAACAAGTGGAAGCCCTGATACAAGGCTGACTCAAGGACACCGGCAAACAGCCAGACCGGCCTGCAGGACATCAGCATCTTGCGGCGCATCGAAAATCAATTCCAGTCGTGAATCCTGTCGCCATTCGCTGGCCCGCCAAGCCAATGCCGCGCCTTGCAACGCGTTAGCAGACATCCAACCATCAGCGCCGCGAACCACCATCTTCGCCCTTCTCCAGCGTTGGCTATGTAGCCATAGGGTCAACGCCGCTGTGTCGAATCGTTGGCTTGGATGCCAGCGCCAACCGATGCTCCAGCCGCCCTCTTGGGCCTGATAAAGACAGATTGGCAATGCCGGATCGGTCCAAAGCGCCGGCACTTCGCCCAGCCCTTTGGGTAGATTCAGGTTATCCACAGCCCCATGTCCCCGCTCGGCAACACCGGGCAACTGATCGAGGGGCAGCGCGCCTTGTTCTGTCCAGTACAGTACGAGCCCTGGCAGCTGCTGGGTGACACGCTCGCGATCGGCTTGCGTAAGGCTCTCGGATTTATTCAGCACCAGCAATCCGGCATGGGCCAAAGCCTGCTGTTGAGGATCGGGCAATGGCTTGCCCTGCGCCATCGCTCGGGCATCCAGCACCAGCACACAAGGCTGGACCGTCAACACACCGAGCCAGGGCGCTTCGTTCAATTGCCGCATCAACTGCGCCGGGTGGCCCAGCCCCGAGGGCTCGATAAACAACCGGTCCGGTCGAGCCTTGCGCAGCAAGCGCCCAAGGCCAATCTGAAACGGCGCGCCGTTGACGCAACACAAGCAGCCCCCGGCCACTTCGCCCAGTGCGATACCATCGGCGGACTCGGTCAGCAACGCGGCATCCAGGCCGATCTGGCCAAACTCGTTGATCAGTACGGCCCAGCGTTCATTGGTTGGGCGCTGGGCCAACAGGTGCCTGATCAGGCTGGTCTTGCCAGCGCCCAAAGGACCGGCGATGACATGAGTGGGAATGTGCTGCAACATAATCGACGGCTTTCGATGGAGGTGGAAATGCGGATAATCGGCTGGTTATTACTGACACTGGCTTCGAATCAGGCACTGGCCCAGGCCTGCGTGGTACACAGCCAGGCGGAACGACTCGACGTGAAGGTCTGCCAGCAGAACCGCAACATCCCGCCGAAACTCTTCGCTGATGGCTTCTGCCAGCCAAGCCTGGCCGGGCAAAAGGTCGAGGTGCAATACGTCGAACAATGCCCCGAGGGGGCGTTCGGTGTCTGTAGCAACGCCCAAGTCGCCAATATGCCCTACCGTCAGGATATTCACTATTACGGCGTGGCGACTGATGCGGCTTATCTGCAACCGTTTTGCGAGGGAAAGAGCCAGGGCACCTGGCTCAAGCCTTAGGAGCGCTTACGCAGCGACCTCCTCATGCCATGGACCGAACGGATCGGGCAACTGGCGCCACGCTTCAATCCCAAGTGCCATCTCGGCGTCAGTCAGCAAGCAGGCGTCCAGCTCGGTGGTCAGTTGGCCGAAATCGACATCCTGGCCGATGAATACCAACTCTTGGCGGCAATCGCCGGTGCCGGCGAGCCAGTTTTTCATGATGGCGGCGATGCTTTCCTCATCCTGTGGCCATTGTTCTTTTGGCACGAACCGCCACCAACGCCCGGCGAACCCATGACGCATCAAGCCGCCGGCCTGGGACCAACTGCCGGCTTCTTCAGGTTTGCTGGCCAGCCAGAAAAAGCCCTTCGAACGGAGGATTTTCCCGTTCGTCCACGGACGGTCGATAAAGTCGAAAAATCGCTGCGGGTGAAACGGTCCGCGTGCCCGATAGGCCGTCGAGGCGATGCCATATTCCTCGGTCTCCGGCAGGTGCTCGCCACGCAGCTCCTTTAACCAGCCGGGCGCCTGGGCGGCACGCTCAAAATCGAACAGGCCGGTGTCGAGGATTTTTCCCAGGGGCACCTGCCCCATGACCATGGGAATGATCTGCGCCTGGGCATTGAGACGCTGCAGAATCGCGACCAATTCCTCCCTTTCGTCCTGGCCGATCAGGTCGATTTTGCTGATCAGGATTACGTCCGCAAACTCGATCTGCTCGATCAGCAGGTCCGTAATGGAGCGCTCATCGCCCTCGCCCAGCGTTTCGCCTCGGGACGCAAGACTGTCGGCGGCCTGGTAATCCAACAGGAAATTCACGCCATCGACCACCGTCACCATGGTGTCGAGTCGCGCGACATCGGCCAGGCTTCGCCCTTCGTCATCGCGAAACGTGAAGGTTTCCGCCACAGGCAACGGCTCGGAGATGCCGGTGGATTCAATCAGCAAATAATCGAAACGCCCTTCCCTGGCGAGCTGGCCGACTTCTTCCAGCAAGTCCTCACGCAAGGTGCAGCAGATGCAGCCATTGCTCATCTCCACCAGTTTTTCTTCAGAACGACTCAGGGAGACGTCTCGCTGGACTTCGCTGCCGTCGATATTGATCTCGCTCATATCGTTGACGATCACGGCGACCCGCAGATTGTCGCGATTACGTAGCACATGGTTGAGCAGCGTACTTTTACCGGCTCCGAGAAATCCGGAGAGCACAGTTACGGGTAGGCGATTGGGCATGGGAAATCCTCATCAGGCGGCCGTCGCTGCTGTGTGCTGCGGCTCGTTTTCTGGCTTCGGTTGAGTTTAAAGTCGCTTCACTTTTCATGTTATAGTATAACACTAACGCTCAACCAGCCTGATGATGAAACACTCTTCATCGAAAAACATACCGTGCACTAAGTGCAATACTATAACATTCGAACAAACCTGTGATGGACCTAGATCATGAATGCGTTAACGCTGCCCGACGTTGCTGCGCAGACCTCACGTCAACCGCTCCCCCTTGATTGGGTTGGTATGCACGGCATCGCAACCCCAGTCTTAATTGGTGGCCAGCGCTTGAGCGCGATTGCCGATGCGGGTGTCAGCCTCGACGACGAGGAAGCTCGGGGCATTCACATGTCACGCTTATACCTGGCGCTAGAAAAGCTCGAAGAGACGGAGCTTTCACCGAAGCTGCTGCATCAAATCCTGCAGCAATTTCTCGACAGTCACGAAGGCTTGTCCCGCACTGCATCCCTAAGCATTCACACGGATCTATTGCTTAAACGTCCGGCGTTAGTCAGTCCTTTGGCCGGCTGGAAGCGCTACCCCGTGAGCATCGAAGCGCATCTGCAAAACGCAGTGTTCCACGTGGAACTAAAGATTGAGGTTCCTTATTCTTCTACGTGTCCGTGCTCAGCAGCCTTGGCCCGCCAGTTGATCCAACAGCAATTCGTGGATGACTTCGCTAACAAAAAACTCGAGCACGCCGAGATTTTGGCCTGGCTGGGTTCAGCAAATGGCATTGTCGCAACCCCCCACAGCCAGCGAAGTACCGCCACACTGACCCTGCGGTTGAATACCGACACCGATGGGTTGCCGCTGCTGGCATTCATCAACGAGGCCGAAGCAGCCCTCGGCACCGCTGTGCAAACCGCAGTCAAACGTGCCGACGAACAAGCCTTCGCCTTCGTCAACGGACAGAACCTGATGTTCTGCGAAGACGCCGCTCGGCGATTGACCACAGCGCTGAGGCAATCCCATCACCTCGCTGCACTCGAAGTACGAGTGGTTCATGCCGAAAGCCTGCACGCTCACGACGCCGTGGCCCTAAGCCGTTGGCAGCGGGAGGCATGATGATCCGTTGCAAAGACTTGTCCTGGGGTGCTCCCGGGCGACCTCTCGCTCCGCCGCTGAATATGGAGCGGCCAACAGGCAGCCTGACGGCCATTATCGGCGCCAACGGATCGGGCAAGAGCAGCCTGTTGAAAGTACTCGCCGGGCTGCAAAAGCCACTGTCAGGTAAAGTCATGCTGGAGGTTCCACGGCATGGCGGCATCTCGTTCCTGCCGCAGCAGCAACATTTGGACCGACAATTCCCTATCAGCTTGCAGGAGTTGGTAGCCGCTGGTTCGTGGGGTAACCGGCATACGCCAGCCATGCGCAGACAGTTGCTCCAAGCCGCACTGGCAGGCTGGGCGCTGAATGGGCTGGAACATCATCCGCTGATGGCGCTGTCCGGGGGCGAGTTACAACGTGCCCTGCTCGCTCGCTTGAGCCTCGCCGAAGCACCGCTGTTATTGCTCGACGAACCTCACGCGGCCCTCGATGAGCAAGGCCAGGCGCTGCTGTGGAAATACATTCATGGCTGGCATGCAGAAGGCCGGACGGTGGTGGTGGTTTGTCATGATCTGGCTGCGGTACGCGAACATATTCCCCATACGCTGCGGATCAATGGCGCCGGGTGCGTGCTGGGTCGCAGCGTCGACCTGATTGCGCAACAACCTCGAACGTTGGAGGCCTGATGCTCGCGGCCTCTCATCTGTGGCAACCCTTCCAGGAGTTTGTCTTCATGCGCCGGGCCTTGCTGGGCGGCCTGGTATTAGCGTGCAGCACAGCCCCGCTGGGCGTATTCCTGATCCTGCGCCGCATGAGCCTGATCGGTGATGCCGTCGCCCACGGTATTCTCCCCGGCGCCGCCCTGGGTTTCTGGTTCGCCGGTTTGAGCCTGCCGGCGCTGACGTTGGGCGGCCTGGGAGCGGGCCTTGGTATGGCCGGGCTGGCGGCCTGGATCACCCGTCGCACCGGCCTGCGCGAAGACGCCAGCCTCGCGGCGATCTATCCCATTTCCCTGGCTGCCGGCATCTTGATCCTTGGAATGGCCGGCAAACGCCTGGACCTTCTTCACCTGTTGTTCGGCTCGGCATTGGCGGTGGATGCGCCAACACTCACCGGCATGCTTTGGGTGTGCGGGATCAGCCTGGCAGTGATGGCGCTGATCTATCGACCTCTGCTACTCGACACCCTGGATCCGTTGTTCCTGCAAACGGTAAGTCGTCTCGGCCCATTGGCCCACGGCGTATTCCTCACCCTTGTGGTACTTAACCTAGTCATTGGTTTCCAAGCCATTGGTGCGCTGATGGTGGTCGGCCTGATGATGCTACCGGCGGCCGCTTCGCGCTTCTGGAGCCGCCGCCTGCCGATTCTGATGATGGTCGCGGCGCTGCTCGGTTGCCTCTCGGTGTGGCTTGGCTTGTTGCTGTCTTTCTATTTTTCACTGCCCAGCGGGCCGTCCATCGTACTGGTGGCGGGCGCGTTGTATCTGTTGTCCGTGGTGTTCGGGCCGGTGCACGGTTTGTTGCGCCGCCCGCCTTTGCTCACATCCCAATGAGGTGTTTCCCGATGCGCGCCCTGCTCGTGCTGTTCAGTCTCATGCTGTCCATGTCCCTGTCCGCCGCCGAAAAGCTGCAGGTGGTGACCAGCTTCAGCATCCTCGCCGACATGACCCGACAGGTCGGCGGTGAGCATATTCAAATCACCAACATGGTCGGCCCCGATACCGATGCGCACACCTACGAACCCACGCCAGACGATGCAAAGGCGTTGCTCAAGGCAAAACTGATTATCAAGAACGGGCTCGGCTTCGAGCCTTGGTTGGATCGCCTGGTCGCCAGCACCGAAACAACTGCGCCGGTGATCAGCGCCAGCCGCGGGGTCATTCCCCGCTCATTGGACGAAGATGGCGAGACCATTCCCGACCCCCATGCCTGGCACAACCTGGCGAATGTCGAGTTGTATGTGGCGAATATCACCAAGGCGCTGGAGGCGGCCGATCCGACCAACAAGGCCGACTACGCACACAACAGCCAGGCCTACCTGAAGAAAATCTACGCCCTGCTCGCTGAAGCCAAGGCCAAGTTCGGTGCGTTGCCGGCGGGCAATCGCAAGATCGTGACATCCCATGATGCGTTCGGTTACCTGGGCCAGGCCTACGGCATCGCGTTCATGGCGCCCCAGGGCTTGTCCACTGAACGCGAACCTTCGGCAGCCGAAGTCGCGGCACTGATTACTCAGATCCGACAGGCGAAAGTCAAAGCGGTATTCATGGAAAACATCAAGGACGCGCGCCTGCTCAAGCAGATTGCCGACGAGAGCGGCGCGCATATTGGCGGTACGTTGTACTCCGACGCCCTCGCGGCGAGCGGGCCGGCCAGCACCTTTACCGGCCTGTTCGAGTACAACCTAAACACGCTGTACGAGGCGTTGAGCCGACCTTGATCCGGGCTGAGCAATTGGGTCTGCTTCGCAGCCCAGCGGGAACGGTCAGGCCCTCGGCTTGACCGTCCCGCAATCCTGCCCCAGCCATACGGCGCGGGTATCGAGGCTACCGTTCTGTTGGATGCCGGTGGCATTGAAGGTGCCGTTGACCTTGGTCGTGAATTCACGGTCGCTCTGGAACGTCGCGACACCATTGCCCTGGGCTTTCGGACAGCTGAAGCGGAACTTCCATTGATTGCCGGTACGCTCGGTGATCTGTTGCTTGCACCCGGATTGAGGATCTTGCAGCGGAATATCGTTGGTCTGCACTTGCGCCGGGGTCAGGCACACGCGAATGCCTTTGCCACCCATGGTGATGCCCTGCTTTTCCAGCATCGCCCGCTGCTCCGGCGTCATCTGGCTTTGCACCTGCCCGAGGATCAGCTGCAGGTCCGGCAGATTCTGGTTATCGATTTTCATGTTGCTCGTCGTCAGCTCCCACAAGCCCGGTTGCAGCATTTGCGCCTGAGCGGCCATCGGAACCGACAAGCCAATGGCCAAGGCCAAACCCAGCAGACGAACATTCATTGCATACACTCCAGAGGACAAGTGGCCGTTAGACGCCGCCCACAGGCTTCGGTTCAGGCCTGGGGCAAGTGAATTAAATAGCGACATTGGCGGTGGAAAATGGTCTGTTAAGCATCGAACATCAGGAGCAAGGTTACCCATGGATTTTTTTGGCCCACATGTTTTCGGTTACCTGATTGCGCTGCTTCATACCCTGGGTTCCATCGCCGCTGTCCACGCGGTGCTGACCGTACGCACCGCCCAAGGCTCGATCGCGTGGGCCCTGTCATTGGTGTTCATTCCCTACCTGACGTTGATTCCGTATCTGGTTTTCGGTCGCAGCACGTTCGACGGCTACATCAAGGCCCGCAGGCAAGCCAACGAAGAAATGCGCAAGGCCATCTCCGAGCTGAACTGGCGCCCTTGGGTTGAGGAAGCCCTGACCGCCCGCGCTTCCCAGGCCTACGCCTCGTTACGAGCCATGCCCAAGCTGGGACGCACCCCCTGTCTGGCGAACAATCAGGTGCGATTGCTCATCAACGGGCACGCCACGTTCGAGAGGATTTTCCAGGCCATCGACGGCGCGCGAGAGGCCGTGCTGATTCAATTTTTCATCATCCATGACGATCGTCTCGGCCGGCGGTTGCACGCACTGCTGCTAAAGAAAGCCGCCGAAGGCGTCGCGGTGTATCTCCTTTACGACCGCATTGGCAGTCATTCACTGCCCCACCATTACGTCCAGGCATTGCGCGACGGCGGTGTCCATGTAAAGGCCTTCGCCACACGCAGCGGCTGGCTCAACCGGTTCCAGGTCAACTTTCGTAACCATCGCAAAATCGTTGCGGTAGACGGGGTGCTGGGCTTCGTCGGCGGGCACAACGTCGGCGACGAGTACATGGGTGAAAAACCGCCCCTGGCGCCGTGGCGTGACACTCATGTCGAAGTACACGGGCCGGTGGTCGGGAGCATGCAGGAGTCGTTTGCCGAAGACTGGTTCTGGGCCGCTCGCTCGTTGCCGCCGCTGATCCTGCCGGACACTTACCCGGACGGCGGGGTGCTCTGTCAGTTGTTGGCCAGCGGCCCGGCGGACGCCTACGAAACCTGCTCGCTGTTTTTCGTCGAGGCTATTCACGCGGCCAGCGAACGGGTATGGATCACCACACCGTATTTCATTCCAGACGAGGCGGTATTCGCGGCGTTACGCCTGGCGGTACTGCGCGGCGTCGACGTTCGGATTCTGCTGCCGTCCCGACCGGACCACAAAATCGTCTATGCGGCGTCCAGCCTGTATGCATTCGAAGCAGTGCGGGCCGGTGTGCGGGTGTTTCGTTATTCGCCAGGCTTCCTGCATCAGAAAGTGGTTTTGATTGATCGGGAAATCAGCGCCATCGGCAGCGCGAACCTGGACAACCGTTCGTTCCGGCTGAATTTCGAAGTGATGCTGCTGACCGTGGACATCCCCTTCGCCACGGAAGTCGAGCAGATGCTTGAGCAAGACTTCGCCCAGGCCCAGGAAATCGATAAACAGGAAAGCCGGGAGACCCACCGCCTTCAGAAAATCGGCATGCGGATCGCCCGGCTTATTTCCCCCATTCTTTAAGGCACGTAGATGTCGTCGCGGGTCCACGGCAGGTCGTGGCTGCCGTCCGCGTGCGGCTTCACCGCCAGGATCTGATGCAGGTTGATCCAGCCCTTGGCGAACGCATAAGCGCAGCCGGCCAGATACAAGCGCCATATCCGCAGTGCCTGCTCCGGCACCTCCTTCGACGCAGCCTCCAGATTGTCTTCCAGGCGCTCGCTCCAATGGTCGAGGGTGCGTGCGTAATGCAGGCGCAGGCTTTCCACGTCGACGATTTCCAGGCCCGCCTCGCTGATCTGGGCAGAAATCATCGACAGGTGCGGCAGCTCGCCATTGGGAAATACATACTTCTCAATGAATTCGCCCGCGCCGCGTCCGACCGGACGTCCGTCGGTGTGCTTGGCGGTAATGCCGTGGTTCATTACCAGCCCACCCTCCCGCACGGCGCCGAACAAGGTCTTGCAGTACTGCTCCAGATTCGCGTGGCCGACGTGCTCGAACATACCCACGCTGACAATTTTGTCGAAGCGGCCGTCCTGGGGCAGGTCGCGATAGTCGAGCAATTGCAGCTCCACCTGGTCTTCCAGACCTTGCGCCTTGACCCGTTCCCGGGCCAGCGTCAATTGCGCCTGGCTCAGGGTAATGCCAAACACCTTGGCGCCGAATTCCCGCGCCGCGTAGCGCGCCAATCCACCCCATCCGCAACCGACATCCAGCAGATAGTCACCCGGCTGCAGTCGTAGCTTGCGACACAAGTGCCGGAATTTGGCCTGCTGGGCCTGTTCGAGGGTTTCGCTGCCCGTCTCGAAATAGGCGCAGGAATAGGCCATGTCGCTGTCGAGCCAGAGCTGATAAAACGCGTTGGAAAGGTCGTAGTGATAGGAAATCGCCTTGGCGTCGGTTTCCTTGTCGTGGACGGTACGCACCGGCAGATCATCCGGATCGTCCTCCACCAGCGCCTGGCTCCACTCATCGCAAACCCGGATGACCTCGTGGATCGAGCCTTCGAGTTCCAGTTTGCCTTCGACAAACGCCGATCCCAGTGCATCCAGGCTGGGATGGGTGAATTGCGCGACCATTTGTGGGTCCTTTACCACGATCGTAACGCTGGGTTCGGCACCCAATGTGTATTCATGGCCATCCCAGAGCCGCAGCCGAAGCGGTAGGTGCAGATTCTGTAAGGCCGGTGGAAGTTGCGCGAGCATGACATGACCCCCCTTGTTTCAGAACGTCTGAAATGAGGGTAGACCATGTTAGAAAAATAGCAGGCTATCGATTTATAGCCTTTTTCTATTGCGGTACAAATCCGTCCATTGAGTTCGGAACGCCTCGGCCGGTACACCCCTCTCACATAGCAGACTGCAAGAGCGGCGCACAGTTCGCCCAGATTTACGACACGGATTGCTGGTCCGAAACTTTCGTCAGCGGCTCCTGGAATCGCAGCAAGCGCCCCGCGTTTCCCAACACCAGCAGCGTGCTCAAATTGTGCAGCAGCGCGGCGATCATGGCACCCGCCGCGCCGAGCCAGCCGAACGCTGCGAAGGCAACGATCGCCAGTGTCCAACCCAGGCCGATGATCACGTTGACCTGCAGCGTGCGCCTGCATTGGCGGCTGAGGCGTACACAAGTGCCCAACCGCCGCAGGTCACTGCCGATCAGTACGATGTCCGCCGACGCGAGGGCTATATCCGCACCGCCCGCGCCCATCGCGACGCCAACCACGCCGGCCTTGAGCGCCAGGGAATCATTGATGCCATCGCCCACCACCATGGGCCGGAACCCTTGGTTGATTTCGGTCATGACCCGCTTGAGTTTGTCTTCCGGCAAGGCCTGGGCCTGTACGTCACTGATGCCGATTCCCCGCGCCAAGGTGTTGGCCACGCTTTGACGATCACCCGTCAGCAGCAACTGACGTCCCAGGCCTAACGCCCGCAGTTCCGCCAATGCCACCTGTGCTTCCGGCCTGACGCTGTCCGCCAGCAACAGCCAGGCGAGGAATTGTCCGTCCAGGGCCAGACCGGCAATCGGACCGTCGTGCTCGGGCACCGGTGAAGTCTTGATGCCTAACTGTGCGAACAGCTCCGGCCGGCCGAGCGCCGCTTCGCCCTGCCCGGTCATCGCCACCACGCCCAGTCCCTGCCGCTCATGGATATCCGTCAGGGACGGATAATTCTCCTGCGCCACCAGGCCCGCCAAGGCACGGCTGACCGGATGACTGCTGGCAGAGCCGAGGCTGGCGGCCAGAGGCAGCAACCCGGGCAAATGATCAGCCTGCGCTCTTTCAATGGTTTGCAGGCGCAAGGCTCCATGCGTCAGCGTGCCAGTCTTGTCGACGACCAGGGAGGTGAGGTCCGCCAGTTCTTCCAGGAAAGCCGAACTGCGGATGAGTATCCCGTGTCGTGCCGCCACGGCAATCCCGGCGATGGCCGTCGCCGGTGCCGACAGCACCAACGCACAAGGACACGCAGCAACCAGCACCGCCAGCATCGCCTGGGCATCGTTGGTCACGAACCAGGTCACCGCCGCCAACAACAAAACCAGAACCAGATAGCTGCTGGCGTAGCGCTCCAGCAGACGGGTGATGGGCGGTTTTGAGCGTTCGGCGTTCTGCATCAGGGCAATCACTTTGCCCAGGGTTGATTCATCCCCCGTGCGCGTCACTTGCAGGCGCAGCAACCCATCAAGATTGATTGCACCACCGAAAACTTCGGTGCCGACGACGGCCTCCAGTGGCACCGACTCGCCGGTGATGGGTGCGGTGTCGAGGCTGGCCTGGCCTGAAAGCACCCGGCCATCGGCCGGCACGCGATCACCAGCACGTACTTCGACGATATCGCCGGGCTGAAGCGTTCCGTTGTCCACCTCGATGATCGAGCCGTCTGCCTGGACTTTGCGCCCCTGGCTGCGAGTCAATTGGCCGAGGGCATGAATCGCCTCCTGCGAGCCGATGACACTGCGCTCCTCCAGCACGTGCCCGAAGATCATGATGATCGGCAACAATGCCGCCGTCAGCAGATCCCCAGTGGCCCAGGCGCCAAGCATCGCCAGGGCGATCAATTGGTCAGTGATGCCGTGCAGGCTCGGGAAACGCAAGCTGTACCAGGCTGAACGCATCACCGGCACCGCCACCAATAGCGAGGCGAAGCCCAACAATAACTGGCTGACACCGGATGGCTCCGGCGACCAGCCGCGCCATACCAGCCCCAAGGCAAGCAATCCCAGGGCGAGCATCGCCAACGTCAGTTGCCGGGCGGCGGCGCGTTGTTCGGCCGACGACAACATCGGTACGGCAGGAGTTGAAGCGCTCATTGTTCGGCTCCCTGGATGATCAGGCGAGAATCGTCTTTGGGATCGACCGTGGTCACTGCGCCTGCCTGACGAAGAATTGCGGGCATGCGCTCACGGTAGAGGCGCAATAACGTTTGCGGATCACTGCCTTGGGTCTTCGCCAGGCCCAGCACCGTGGCGGTGTCGGCCGACGCTTTGGCGAGCCGTTCGCTGGCCTGGGCATGGGCGACCAGAAGGGCTCGGTCAGACGACTGGCGCGCGGCCTGGGTGAGCTTTTCGGCTTCGGTGCGAGCATTGGCCACGGTTTTGTCAGCCTGCTGGCTGGCAGTCAGCACCGCATTGAAGGCACTCACTGCGGGCCCTGGCAGACTCGATTGCACATCGACCCGCACCACTTCGATGCCCAGTCCCTGCCCTGTTCCCGCAAGATCACCCAGCCGTCGATTGATGCCTTGGACCAGATCGCCCCGCAATCGCTCGCGGCGTTCGGCGGCCTGGCTATCGCTGCCCATCAGTTCCGGACGAGCCACCAGAATGGTGTCCAGGTCCCGGGCCGCTGTCAGGGCCACGGCGCTACGTGCCGCCAGGCGATCCAATGCGGGCAGCACATGCTCACCCTGCAGAACGAAAGCGTAAGGGTCGGTCACTTTGTAGAACACCCGCACATCCAATTGCACCACGCCGGCATCACCGGTCAATAAATACCCAGAGCCTGCCAGTGCATCACTGACCGGCGTGGCGAAACTGGCCACTCGGTCGGCCTGCAAGGCTTCATCCGAACGCAACAAATTCTCTACCCGCCGCTCCAGCACCCGATCCGCCGCCGGCAGCAGAATGATTTGTTCCACAGGACTCGGCCAAGCCAATAGCAAGCCTGCGTTCTGGATTCGATCCAGCGCACCGAAGTGCAGTACCACCGCGCGGTTTTGCGGGTCGATCTGCCGCACATTGGAGAACACCCACGCCAGCGCTGCCAGGACCGTGACCGCATAAAGCGCTAGAAACGTGAGGCGCCCGGCCTGAATCCACGGGCTGGATAACTCGTTTGTTCCACGTGGAACCAAACTCATGGTTGTGTTCCACCCTTGGGTTCCACGCCAGGAGGACCGTCCACCAAGACACGAAATGGCGCAGCGTCGGTACGCAAAATCAGCTTCGTGCCCGGGCTCACGATGGTGCCCAAGGTGTCCAGCGAACGCAGCAAGTTGTAGAGCTGGGGCGCGCCCGCATACGCACGACCATAAATCCCGGCCGCCTCCACTCGGGATTGCGCCTCGATATCAGCGGCCTTCACCGTCGCGTCCGCTTGCAATACTCGCGCATCCCGTTCTGCCGCAGAGCGGATCTGAGCCGCTTCGCGCTTACCGATGGCGGTGCGTTCGGTGGCAATGGTTTCGCGTTCGGCGCGCATGCGATCCACCGTCGCGGTCAGCGTCACCGAAGGCAAGGTCAGGCGCTCAATGCCCACCTGCAACACGCGCACGCCGTAAGTGGTGAGTAACTGTTGATCGATTTGCTGGCGCAATTGCGCTTCGAAATCGGCGATACGCACCTGGCTTGCGTCGGTGTTGACCAGGTTGGCCAAGTCAAAACTGGCCGCCGTGGTCTCCAGCGCCGAACCGACGAACGTGCGGATCTGCCGTGCGGCTTCATCTGGCTGATTCTGCACCGCACGCATAAATCGTTGCACGTTGTCCGGGTCGCCCTGTACCTGCCACGCCACGTAAGCCTGGACGATGATCCGCAACCCGTCGCGCGTACCGACGTCTTGCAGTCCGCTGGACGTGGTGCGCAGGCGCAAGTCCACCGGGATCGCCGCCTCGAACGGCGCCGGCCAACGCCAACCCAGGCCAGGTTGCAACAGCACCCGCGCCGGATTGCCGAAGCGAGTGATAACGGTAGCCTCCCCCGAACGCACTTGCACCAGGCTCGCGGCCGCGACGGCAAACGCCACCAGCAATGCCGCCCAACCCATCCGCCGCCAGGGGAACGGGCCGGCGTCCTGCCCGGCGCCATCATGGTGGTGATGATGCCCATGGTGATGACCGGCATGACCGTGATCATGTCCGGCGTGGTCATGATGATCGTGTGAAGAGGACTGGCTCAATGGGCAGCTCCTGGCTGGACAGGGTTACGCGGCGACGCGGGGTCTGCCGGCAGCGTGAAGGTACGCAGGTCAATGGTCGGCGCGTTACCGCTGCCGCCCAGGCGATGATCGAGGATCAGCAGTTTGGCATCGACAAGGCCTTGGCTCAGTTGGCTAAGGTATTGCTCCACCACAAAGGCATGGCCGGCCTTGGCATAGGCTTGGCGATCCGCGCTGAATCGCAAATCGGCGGCCCGGGCGGTCGCGTCAATTTCCCGGGCGATGGCTTGGGCCTGGTCATGGACAATGCTGGCCTGCAATTGCGCCTGGTTGGTCTGTTCCGCCGCCGCACCGCGTTCCCGGGCGATCGATGCCTGGACGCCGATCTGCGCCGCTTGCACGCCGTGGTACGCATTGGCCGCACCGGCCGGTGGGTGAATCGCTTCGACGACCGTCGCGAGGATCTCCACACCGCTGTCCAGTGTTTGCAAGTCAGCCTGTACGGCGCGACCGATCTCCTCGGCCAGGCTGACACGGTCCGCGCCCAGCAAACCGTCCAGCGTACGGGAAGCGAACTCATGGACCAGGACCCGACTGGCAGTGCTGCGGATCAACGTCGGCACATCGGCGCTGTTGTAGGTCGCCGCCAGCGCCGCCGAATCGCTCAGACCGATGCGATAGACGAAGCGCACGTCCATGTTGACGATCTGGAAGCTCTGTTGGTCGGCACGTTGGCTGGCGATAACCTGGGATTTGTCATTCACATGGCTAGCATCCCAGAGACGATTGGCTATCGCCGGGGCCGGTCCCTCCGCCGGACTGATATCGGAGGGTGCGCCACTGTCGCCAACATTGGAGGCCAATTCGTGCACGATCCCGTACTCGACGTTGAGCACCCTGCCCAAAGGCCAAGGCAAGGCGACATGCAGGCCCGGGCCGAAGACCTCCACCGGTTTTCCGAAACGTTCATAGATGCCGCGCCCTTGCAACGGCACCTCGTGCACACCCGTCAATAACCAGCCCACCAGCGCCACCAGGGCCAACACCGGCAAGAAGGCGCGGCGCATGTAGCTGAAAGCCCAGATCTGGCGCAAGTCGATGCCGAAACGGTTGTGCAGTTCATGTTGCAAGGCCAGCAACGGTTGCGGTGGCCAGCGCAAGAGATCGGCGATGACACTACGGCCCAGCAGCGTCGGCTCCAGGGCATCGCGTCGCGGGATGAACAACGACAGTACCGCCCGCAGCAATAACTCAGCCGCCACCAGGCCCGGCAGAACGCCCATCAGCACGGCCAAGCGCACCGGCCAAACAGACGCGGGCGCGGCGAACAGCAAGCACAAGGCACCGAGCACCAGCACGATGATTGCCACCCGGGTCAGTTGCGCCAAAGGTGACGCTTCGGGCCACTCCACGGCGGGCTGCTGGGCCAGTTGTCGCTCGAACACCAACAGCCCGAAGGCCAACAATAACGACAACACCGCACCCACACTGGCCGATGCGCCGAGGGTAGCCGCAGGCAACTGCAGGTTCCAGGCTTGCTGCAGGCTAACAAGCACGAGCACCGCCCAACCGGCCAGCCACAGGGTGGGCGCACCGATTTGCTTGAACAGCTCAACCCAACGCGCGCCGACTCGCTCAAGCAAACGTTCATACCAGCCGAGGTTATCCACAATCCCAGGTTCCGGAACCTGATCATCCACCGCTGGCAGCAGCGCCCTGCTCCGCCACTGAGTGATCCACCAGGCCGACTGCAAGCCCGCCACCAATACCAATAAGCCGGCGCTCTGGCTGACCAACAAGGCCGGCCACACCGATTGTGGCGAAAACAGCCCGATGAAAAAACCAGCGATCAGCGCCAGTGCGGCCACGCTACCCAGCGCGAAGGCGATTCGCTTCAGGCGTTGCCCCTGAAACGACGCTCGCTGGAAGCGCGGCCATTCGGCCACTCGTGCCCCCTCGACATCAAGATCGACTTGCATACCACTCCAGCGCTTTGAGGCGATCAGAACCCGGGGCCGTGGACAGACGCCACCGCCGCTCCGTTATATGGCGTTACCTTATAACGATTACTGTGAAATTTCCGTTTTGAATTCTTCATGACAAACCCCGTCCCTACCCCTTGACTTAAGCCTTGACCCAAAACCCGGGAAACGCTCATATTACGTACATAATTTTTTATCAGGCCAAGCGGGAGAACAGCGATGAGTCACTACGACGTAGTCATTCTGGGTGGCGGACCCGGTGGGTATAACGCGGCGATCCGCGCTGGACAGCTGGGGTTGAAGGCCGCCTGCGTCGAAGGTCGCGCCACTCTGGGCGGCACCTGCCTGAACGTTGGCTGCATGCCTTCCAAGGCGTTGCTCCACGCCTCGGAACTTTACGAGGCGGCCAGCGGCGCGGAATTCGCCAACCTGGGTATCGACGTCAGCCCTACTCTCAACCTCGCACAGATGATGAAGCAGAAAGACGAAAGCGTGGCGGGCCTGACCAAAGGCATCGAGTTTCTGTTTCGCAAGAACAAAGTCGAGTGGATCAAGGGTTGGGGCCACATCGACGGGCCGGGCAAGGTCACCGTAACCAGCGATGACGGGCTCAGGACCGAACTCAGCGCCAAGGACATCGTCATCGCCACCGGCTCGCAACCCATGCCATTGCCAGGCGTGACAATCGATAACCAGCGCATCCTCGACTCCACTGGCGCATTGTCCCTGAGCGAAGTGCCCCGGCACCTGGTGGTGATTGGCGCGGGTGTCATCGGCCTCGAATTGGGTTCTGTCTGGCGGCGCTTGGGAGCGCAGGTGACCGTGGTGGAATATCTGGATCGCATTTGTCCCGGGGTGGACGGCGAGGCCGGCAAGACCCTGCAACGAGCCCTGGCTAAACAAGGCATTCAGTTCAAGCTCGACTCCAAGGTCACCGGCGCCGTGTCCTCAGCCACTGGCGTGCAGCTACAGGTCGAACCGGCGGCGGGCGGCGAAGCACAGACCCTGGATGCCGATTACGTGCTCGTCGCCATTGGCCGTCGTCCTTACACTCAAGGCCTGGGGTTGGAGAACGTCGGGCTGAGCCCTGACAAGCGTGGCATGCTCGCCAACACGCAGCATCGCACCGAAGCGCCGGGGGTCTGGGTAATCGGCGACGTGACGTCCGGGCCGATGCTCGCGCACAAGGCTGAAGATGAAGCCATGGTCTGTATCGAACGGATCGCCGGCAAGGCTGCGCAGGTCAACTATGCGCTGATACCCAGCGTCATCTACACCCGTCCGGAACTGGCCAGCGTCGGTAAGACCGAGGAACAGCTCAAGGCCGAAGGCCGCGCCTACAAGGTCGGCAAATTTCCGTTCACAGCCAACAGCCGGGCGAAGATCAACCATGAAACCGACGGCTTCGCCAAAGTCCTGGCTGATGAACGTACCGATGAAATCCTCGGGGTGCACCTGGTAGGCCCGAGCGTCAGTGAAATGATCGGTGAATATTGCGTGGCGATGGAGTTCGGCGCCTCAGCTGAAGACATCGCCCTGACCTGTCATCCACACCCGACGCGTTCGGAGGCCCTGCGCCAGGCGGCCATGGCTGTGGAGGGAATGGCGACGCAGATGTAGGGGCAACGCAAAGTGAGATGAGGGAGCTTGCTCCCTCGCCACCTCCGAGATCGGCCGGTTGACCATTTAGCTGGCCGAAATCCGGACCTTGCGCCGACGCCGACTGACCAATCCCAGCGCCACTGCCACCAACAGCACCACACCGCCCAGTTGCAACCAAGCCTTGTAAGGTCGCAATGCCGAGCGAATCGGGTCCAGGGCCTGGGTCACATAGCGTTTGTCCGCATTGCGAAAGTCCGGCTCCTGGCATTGATGGCCGAAATCCCCCGCCCAATCCACATAAGGACCGTCCTTCACGTACCGCTGATACAACGCGCTTTGCTCTTCCAGGCTGGAGTTATACCCGACCGCGTTGCACAACACCGCCGCAAATGCCTGGCTGGTGTGGGGGAGATAATCCGCCGCCTGGCTCGCCAACGCCGTGGCGACGAACCGATAGTGGTAACGCACGTCCGGTTGCGCGGCGCTGGCCTGCTGGCGCTGCACCTCCCCTTCCGCCACCAGCGGGCCGACTTCAAGCTCAACGGGCTCCAAGCTGTAGCTGCCGCCCAAACTGGCGTAGTCCGGCGCCATCTCATAGCCGAGCAACTCCATACCAGATTTACGCGCCAACACGGACGCATTGAAATACGCCTCGGCCCGCCGGGTCGGCCACCATTTGGACTCCGCGTCCTGACGCGACTGCCCGTAGGCCGAAGCCTTGCCCTGCAAATCGGCATTATCGAAATAGGCCGGTGCCTCGTCATAACGCCCTTCCCTCAGCAAGCGGCGGCCCAACAGGTTGCGCAGGTTCGCGGCGACCGACAGTGATACGTAGTTATCGCGATCCTGTTGAGTCAGCTCGGGCGGCGCCGGAACGTTGGCATCGACGTACTGTTTCAGCTCATCGACCGTCAGCACCCGCTCGGCGACTGCCGCGGCGTCATACCAATAGTTGCCCTGGCCGCGATAGAGCTGATCAAAGGCCTGCAAGTAATCACCCCGTTGTAATGCCAGGATCGCGCTTTCACCTTCGACCCGGCATTTGGGTTGTACCGTCTCGTAGTTCCAGTCCGGTGTACGTCGATTGCCCCAGGACTCATCGTTCGGGAAGGCCTGGGCGGCCTTGGCATAAGCGGCGGCCGCAGCGCCCTTGTCACCGTCACGCAACGCCAGTTTGGCGCGCACCCACCAGGCCAGACCCGTGTCGGCGGCTTTCTGCACAAAAGCCTTGGCGCCGTCGAAATCGCCGTGCTGGTAACTCACCGCCGCCAGGCGGTCGGCATCTTCCAGGTTGTCCCGGGCGTTGGCTTGCAGCAATTGGACGAGTTTCTTTTCGCCCGAAGGTTCTTCGCCGTCCCACCAACCGACGCGGCTGAGCAGATACGCCGCCGCCAAGCCTTGCACCGCTTTGGCCTTGAGCAATTCATTGAGGCGTTCCTCCGGCTGGACGCTCAGGTCGCCCGCCAATTGCAACAACGAGCTGTAGCCGACCGGGGAACCTTGCAAGGACTGGCTCGCATACAGGCCGATGGCACTGTTCCAATCGTCAGCGGTATAGGCCACCCGGGCTTCTTCGCCAAGGCTGGCGACGCCCAGCTCCAACGGGTCGCTGAAGCCGGCGATGCTCATTTCGCGGGCTTGGCGGAACGCTTCGCGCGCCTGGTTCTGCAAGACCACAGGGTCGCCGCTGCCCGCCTCGGTGCTCACCGCAAACAAGGCCCGTCCCAGGGAGTAGGCGGCCCAGGTGCTGCGCAACCGGCGCTGGTCGGCCGGCAGCGCCAGCAACTGTTGGAACGATTCCACGGCGAGCTGATGCTCACCGGCGTTGAAAGCGGCCGCGCCGATGGCATACAGCCGCAACTCGGCGGGCAGGTTGGCCGCTTCGGCCGTCACCTGCGCGATATCGCCCAGCGCTCGCAAGCGTTCCACTACCGCGAGCTGCGGCGGGGTCAGGCCGAGCTGCTCGGCCTTGTTGCGTTGCTCGACATAGGAGGACAGGTCGTCGTAGTTGTAGTCCGGGTTCCGGGTCGCCTCGGTAACCGGCTTGAGCCCGGCGATAGCCTGGCCCAGGCGGCTGATTTCGAAGCGAAAGTTGCCTTCGGGTAACTCGGCCAATGATTGGGCGCGGTTATCCAGCAGGCGCATCGGAAAGTCCGGCCCGCAGGCCAGCGCCTGGCCCAGCGGCAGGCTAAGGCTCAAACAAAGCAGGCGGCGAGGCCACTTACGGGTAAACATTGAAACCTCCTTGGTCGATTCTCGTACAGCGCGCCCAGCCGATTGCCCGGTGGGTGCCAGCGGCCAGGCGGCCTTCCTGAATGCGGGTGAAGGTAAGCAGTCCGGGAGTTTGTTGCAACGTGTAACCCGCCAAGGCATCGACGCCGTCACACCCGCCGACCTTCAGCGTCAGGCGCTGGGGCCAGGGGCTGTCGAGATTGCCGCGGTTAGCCAGGCGAATATCGTACAAACCGCCCTGCTCGTGCAGATCCAGGCCGAGGTGACTGTCCAGGCTGTCCCCCCGCGCCACGGCGCCGAGGGTGGTCAGGCTCCAGGCGCGCCGGTCGCCCGCCAACGGCAGGCGAAACCAGATCAGCCCGGCCAGGTGCCTGGGCGGTTCGGCACGCAACTGAGCCGCAAGCCCGGCCACCTGTTGCGGATCGGCCAGCAGTTCTCGACGCTCGCCGCCCCGGTCGATCGGCACTTCACTTTCCACCACCGGCACGCCGCTTTCCTGGGTCAGCAACGCCACGCCATAGGCCGGCAGGGCCAGATAAAACGGCCGCGTGGTGACGCCGCTCCAACGTTCGGCCCAGCGCCGGGCCTGTTCCGGATCGAACAGCCCTTGCCGCGGATCGCTCACCGCGTGGACCTGCAACACACTGCTGTCCACCATTGCCAGCAACCCAGGCAACGCCGGGCTGTCGAGCCAGGCCGGCAGCGCCGTGATGCTGAGTTTCAGTGTGGCCGGCAAGACTTGCCGCAGTCGACCCAGGAATGATTCATAGGCGGGCAAACGTGCGTTGCCCGCGTCGTGGTCGATCTCCACGCCCACCGGCGCCAGGCCCTGGGCGCTCCAATCAGCCAATACCTGCTGAATCTGCCCGATCACATCGTTCTGGTCCAAGGACTTGAGCTGGCCGTCCAGGCGAATCACAGCGATCAGCGGGCGGCCGTCAGCCTTGAGCAAGGCCGGATCGATCCGCGCACGACTCCAACCCGCCCCGGGAAAAGCTTGCAACGCCAGCACCCGCAGGCTCGAGAAATCGCCCCGACTCTGGCGCAGCGCCTGCTCGTGAGCCGGTGTCCACTGGCGCTGCCAGATATAGAGTTGTTGATCGAGCGCCGCAGTAGGTGGCTTTTCGCAGCCGCTCAAGAGCAAGGCGGCGAGGGCCAGCGAAAGCCGGGGAAGTACAGTCATGAAGCCTCACCGCAAAAGCCGAGCAGATTACCGTCACCCGGGCACCGCGAAAACAGCGGCTATCAAACCCCGCCAGGCTTACGCGCAATAATGACCTGACTCTTGGCCACCACCCCATCGAGCGCCTGCTTGATCTGCGCACCGCGGGGCGAATTCAACACGGCCTGCCATGTGTCGGCCCAGTGGTTGAGCAATGGATGATCGGCGTTGCTGAAGTCGACCTTGGCCTCCCAGAACAAGAGCATCCACATCGACCAGTAAAAGCCGTATTGGCTATGGCTCAACACCTCCAGCCCGGCCTCGCTGACCATCGCCTTGAACTGCTCTTCGCTGATGATGCGAATGTGGTTGGGCTTCTGGAAATACTCCGGCGCGGCGATGTCCTTTTGCAAGTCCTCGGAGCTTGGGTGCGGCACGCTCAGCAGGTACAACGCGCCGGGTTGGCCGACCCGCACCAGTTCAGCAAGAAATTGCGCCGGATCGTCGACGTGCTCGATGACCTCGGTGGAGACCACGCGGGTGGCCGTGGCGTCGGCGATGGGCAACGGATTGCAGTCCGTCACGTGGCACTCGATGTCGCGCGCGGGTGTATCGCCCAGGCGCTGGCGGGTGGCTTCGACCTTGGCCGCGTCGATGTCGGCAATGATGATCTTTGCCCCGCGCATGCCGCAGAAATGCACATTACCGCCGTCGCCACAGCCCACATCCAATAGCGTGTCCTGGGCGGTCACCGGGAAACCGCTGAACAATTCGCCGGTCTGCTGGTTGAACCAGCCACTGAGCATCGCATCGTGCAGCCCGAGCATGTACGGATCGACTTTTTCGACCGCAGGCGTTGCGGGTGCGGGCGCGCCCGTGGCGAGTTTCTTAAAAAGGCTCAGCATGAAGGGGCTCCAGAGACGGGAAGGACGGTTCGAGCGGCGGACAGGCGTGCAACGAGGCGGGCGCCTCGGTTACGCATGGGCATTTCCACCCAACGGTAATTGAGTTCGCTCAGCAGCCCGATCAACAGCAAGGCGCAGGCCAGGGCCAGCCAAGGGTGGCTCGCCGGGTCCGGCGAGCCCAAGGGCGAGAAACGAAACCACAGCTCGCGCAACAGGAAAAACACCGGGATGTGGATCAGGTAGATCGCGTAGGAACGACTGCCGACCCAGACCAGCGCTGTTTTCAACCGGCCACGGGGCATCAGGTAATCGCGGTCATAGGAGGCCACCCACACCAGTACGGCACTGGACACTGCAATGACGCCGAGGCGATAGAACGACAGATTGAAATGCTCGGTGGCGATCCAGGCCATCAACCCACCGAGGAGCCCGATCAGCAGCACGCCCAGTCCAGGCCAGCGCAACCATGTGGGCTCGAACCGCCAATAGCTGGAGCGCAAGCTCCAGATCGACAGCAACACCCCGAGGGCCAGGGCGTCGGTGCGGATGACCGACAGCCACAGCGCCCGCCAGGTGAAAAACTGCACCAGTACCACCGCCAGCAGTACCCAGATCAGGTACCGGCGCGAGACAAACACCAGCAGCGGCAGGATCAGGTAGAACTGCTCTTCCAGCGACAGCGTCCAGTACACGAAGCTCGCTCCGTATTCATAACGCATGAACGCGTCGGCAAAACGCAGGTTGGCAAATTGCAGCAAGCCGGCCACGGTCGCCTGCAGGTTGGCCTCGACGCTGCCGAACGCGCCGGAACGGTTGAGGAAAAACACGGCGAACAGCACCAGCAGCAGCCAGAGCCAGGCCGAGGGCAACAGGCGGAAGGCGCGGCGAATCCAGAAATCCCGTGTCGTGGCCCAGAACTGCCGTCGCGTATCACAACGGCGCAGCTGCGCAATCAAGCTGCGCCCGATGACGAACCCCGATATGGCGAAAAACAGGTCCACGCCCCACCACAACTGAAAACTGCCGGACAGGGCCGTCAGTCGCGGCCATCCACCAGGAAACGGCATGCCTTGCAGGTGGTGGAACAGCACCCCTATCACCGCGACGGCGCGCAGCAACTCGATGTCCATGATCCGCTTGCTGCTCATGAAGTTCTCCCGGACAAAGGGTCGGGCTTGCGCGCGATGATCACCTGGCTCTTGGGCATGAACCGGTCCAGTACCTGCTTGACCGCCAACCCGCCGGGTTGCGTCAACAAGTCTTGCCAGACGCCCGCCCAGCTCTCCATCAGGGGTGGATAAGGAGCGTGGATGCGGTCGCGCACGGCGCCCTCGGGATTGCGCCCCGCCGCCTGTTCGCTGGCCCAGAAGAAAATCATGCCCATGACCCAGAAAAATCCACTGGCCTGGCGATGCTCGATGACCAGCCCGGCATCCTCCACCAGGGCGGCAAATCGTTCGGCGCTGAAAACCTGAACATGGTTGGGCGACTGGAAGTAACTCGCCGGTGCGATGCCTCGCTGTAGATCTTCTCCTACCGGCGCTGGCACGCTGAGAAGGTACTGTGCCCCCGGCCGGCCCATGCGCACCAACTCCGCCATGAACGGTTCGGGATCATCGACGTGTTCGAGCACCTCCATGCAGACGATTTTGTTCGCGCAGCCATCAGCCAGGGGCAGCGGCAAGCTGTTGCTGACCAGCCCCAGGAAAGGCGCGGCGCCCTGGGCTTCGACTTGGCGAGCCAACTCTCGGACCTTGTCCTGTTCGCTGTCGGTAAAGATCACTGAAGCGCCTTGGCGCACCGCGAACAGCGTCGCCACGCCCTCGCCGCAGCCGACGTCGAGCAAGGTGTCACCCGCCGTGATGGCAAAGCCCTTGAGCAACTCGCCGGTTTCATTGCGGAACCAGCCATCGAGCATCGCGTCGTACAGGCCGGCGTCGCGGGGCGAAACAGCCGCCGCGGATGGCGCCGTCGACGGCGGCGACGGTTCGACCGGCGGCCTGAGCCAGGACAGTAATCGCCGGATCATGGCTGCGGGGCGTTCCGGCGACGCTCGCAGGCCTGTTCAATAAATGCCCGCAAGCCTTGCTCGGCGTTGGCCTGGCTGCAGAATTTTTCCAGGCTGGTCACGGCATGGGCCGACATCCGGCGATAGCGCTCGGGATCATTGATGGCCACGTCGTAGCTCGCGCGGTAGGCCGAGCACAGCGAGTCCCAGTCGGTGACGTAGCGCAGGGTCCGATAGGCCGCTCGTGGGTCGTGGGGCCAGGCGGTCAGTTCTTCAGTCGAATCCACCACGAAGGCATTGTCGTGATCGATGTAGTCGGCCATCGCCGTGTTCAAGGGTGCGATGGCCGGACGGCCGCAGGACATGAACTCCATCAGCGGCAAGCACTGCCCTTCTCCGTAGGAACAATTGACCACGTAGCGGGTGGCTTCCACCAGTCGCTCGTAGTCCGCGTCCGCCAGGTAGCCGTGGATCAGCACAATGCGGCAACGGTAGGACTGGTTCTTGTAGACGTGATGCAACATGTCGGTCAGCGCAGCGCTGACGTCGTGGTGGGTCAGCTTGAGCACCAGGGTCGCGTCAGGAACGTCGCGGAACGTCGTGCAAAACGCGCTGATCATGTCCTTCCAGTTCTTGCGCCCGTCGTAGGGGTTGAACACCGAGGTGTAGATCACGCCGTCCAGCAGCAACTCACAATCCTGCGCCGGGCCATCGAGCACCAGCGGAGTACCAGCCTGATGCGCCGGCGGGCCGTAGGGCCGCAAGTCAGTGGTGCGGCTGTCGATCAGCAGGCCACGCAATTGCAGGCGCATGTGATCGACCGTCGGCCGCTGGGCCAGCAGCGCGCCCCGGGCGGCAAACCGGTCCCAAACCGGCGCCGCGATGGCGACAATGGGGAAATCCGCGCCCATCGCTTCCCGGACGGTATCGACGGTGAAACTGGAATGTGTGATTGCCATGCCGGTTGTGCCAAGCACCACTCGCCAGTCATGGCGGGGTTCGCCCTGCCAGCTTTCGGTCGGGATGGTGCTGAATTCCCAGGCAAACACGGGGATGGTCGGGCAGGCATAGTGCACTGCGGTGCGATGAGGTGGTGAGAACGACAGGAACACGCAGTCTTCGCCACGCCGCAGGCAATCGGCATGCAGCAGGTCGACCTCTTCGTCCGGCCGGGTCACTTCCACGACTCGCCCCAGCCGTTCGAGTACCGGACGGAACTCCTTGAGCACGAAGTAGTAGCTGTACTCGGGCTTGCCAAGGTTTTCGAGGATGTTGCTCTGGTTGGTTTCCGAATGAATGATGATCAGCATGATGCGGACCCCGCCTCGACCACCAGCGACAACTCATCGCCTTCTGGCACCGCGAGAAAATCAACCAGGCGCTGCTGCACCGGAGCAAAACCGCAATAACGGCGCATGCGCTCGTTGGCGGCCACGGCCATGGCCTGGTAGGCCTGCGGCTGGAGTTTGGCCAGGGCATAACTCTGCTGGTAGGCAAGCTTCAATGAACCCCAGTCGGGCCGATGGCGCAGGGTGCGGTACAAAATGCGCGAATCTTCCGGCCAGATGGTCGGTTCGCGGCTGGACTTGACGATAAAGGCCACCTCGGCGTCGATGTAGTCGCGCATCGCCGTATGGTCCGGCGCAATGACCGGTCGCCCGCTAGACATGAACTCCATCAGCGGCAGGCACAGGCCTTCGCAGCGGGACGCATTGACGTAAAAACTCGCCGCACCATACAGCCGGGCGAATTGCTCGTCCTCCAGATAACCGTGCATTACCACCACTCGACAACTGAACGGCGACAACTGGGACAGCAGCGTCAGCAGTTCGACGTAATAGGTCGACAGGTCGTTCTGGGTCATTTTCAGCACCAGCGTGGCGTCCTCGACATCCCGCAGGGCCCAACAGAACGCGGTGATCAGGTGATGCCAGTTCTTGCGCCCGTCATCGGGGTTGAACACGCTGACATACACCACCCCGTTGACTTCGATTTCCACCACCTGACTGGTGTCCGGCAGCACGGCTTGGGGATGATCAACGGGAGCTGGCTCTGGATCTGGCGCCGGCAATGGCTCGACAATCGGCAGTGACGGCGCCGAGCGCCCCCTCAGGATCCGGCTGACCAGCACACGTGCAGGCACCGGCACCAAGTCGCGGACCGCTTCGCGGTACCAGCACAGCAGATTGTGCTTGAACAACCACAACGGACCCTGCTCGGCCTTGCCGGTGAAGGCACGAATGACCTCACGCAAATAATGACGGGAAATGAACGCGCGGCGCCGCCAGGTCAAGGGTGGCGGCTCGATGATCGGTTCTGGTTCTGGTTCTGGTTCCGGCTCCGGTTCTGGCACCGGTGTGTCTTCCAGCATTGGTGCGATCAAGCCATCGGCAGAGAGCCCGAGGGGGCGGCTATCGATAATGCAGCCCTTGATCTGCAGGACTATCCCCGGGTTGACCGGCCTGCTCGGAAATTGCTCACGAACCGTCGCGAAACGCTCCCATAGCGGCGTCGGCAAGACCAGTACCGGGAATTCCTCGCCCAAGGTACGGCGGATCGCTTCGGCCGTGTGGCTGGACAAGGTAATCACCCGGCCATGACGGGCCAGGGTGCGGCTCCAGTCGTGGCGCAGGTCATCGTCCCAGTGCTCGGCCGGGATCGAATCGAACTCCCAGGCCACCACGCAGACCATTGGGCAGAGCAGATCGACAGGCGTCTTGTGGGGTGGGGAAAACGAAAGGAACAAGCAGTCCTGGCCGGCCTGCCGCAATTTCTGGTAAAGCGGATCGACTTCCGCGACCGACGACACCACATGCACCGGGCCCAGGCTTTCAAGCACGGGCCGGTAAGCCTTGAGCACGAAATAATAGCTATATTCAGGGCGGCCAAGGCTCTGGCTGATGGAGTGATCGTTTACGTCCGAGTAAAGAATGAAATTCATGGCATCCCATCATGGAGCCGCCATCCCGGCCACTCCACTTCATGACGGTCGAGTCTCGAATCGAACCGGCCTGGGGCCGCATCCATTCGATCGTCTTCTGACCCGTCTCGTTCTTGTTTTTAGTAGCCCTGGCCGTGCGCTTCGATCCGAGAATCAGAATCGGGCCGGCGTAGTGACGAGGGCATTCTAAACACATCCACCAAGCGTTCGTGAACCGCTCGATGAGAATAAACCGGCTATAAATATGAGAACTGACCGGTCACGGTCTGCGCTGTTGAAATTGCGTTGAAATTGGCACAAATTGGCAACCAAACAACTACAACAAACGCTTCTCTACGCTGATTGTTGAGTGACTTTTCCCCGAACTTACGGAAATTTCCCACTCAGTTTGCGATAGACGAGGCAACCGTACGGGGGCTAGTGCTTGAAAAAACGTCTGTTCGTTACGGGCCTCAGCGGTTTCGTTGGACGCCACCTCAAATCTCGACTCAATGGTCATGATTCGACGTGGCAGTTGATGCCTGTCGCCGCCCGCTATGACCTGACAGAGGCAAAGACCCTGGAAGGCCTCTGGCCCGAGATTCCCGACGCCGTCATCCACCTTGCCGGCCAGACGTTTGTCCCCGAAGCCTTTCGCGATCCGGCGCGCACCTTGCAAATCAATCTGCTCGGCACCCTGAATCTGCTTCAGGCCCTCAAGGCCCGGGGGTTCACCGGGACATTCCTGTATGTCAGCACCGGCGATGTCTACGGCCAAGTCGCTGACAACCAACTGCCGATCACCGAACTGCACGCCCCGGCCCCACGCAATCCTTATGCCGTGAGCAAACTCTCGGCCGAGCTGCTGAGCCTGCAATGGGGCATGAGCGAAGGCTGGCCGGTGCTGGTGGCCCGCCCGTTCAATCACATCGGTCCCGGCCAGAAAGACAGCTTCGTCATTGCCAGCGCCGCCCGGCAGATCAGCCGTATCAAGCAAGGACTGCAACCGGCGCGTCTGCAAGTGGGCGATATCGACGTGACCCGCGATTTTCTCGATGTCAGCGACGTGATCTCGGCCTACCTGGCGCTGCTGGAAAAGGGTATGGCGGGGCAGGTCTACAACATCTGCTCGGGTCGCGAGCAGAGCATTCGCAGCCTGATCGAACAACTGGGCGACATCGCCCAGGTCGATGTGCAACTGATCCAGGACCCGGCGCGTCTTCGCCGTGCAGAACAGCGTCGCGTCTGTGGTAGCCCCGCCAAGCTACGACAGGCAACGGGATGGACGCCTGAAACAACAACACAACAATCCTTGCGGGCGATCCTGTCCGACTGGGAGATACGGGTACAAGAAGAATGAAAAGTGCACTCATCACAGGGATCACCGGCCAGGATGGCGCGTATCTGGCCAAGCTGCTGCTCGACAAGGGTTACAAAGTCCATGGGCTGGTGGCGCGACGAAGCAGCGATTCACGCTGGCGGTTGCGCGAGATGGGGATCGAGCACGACATCGTTTACCTGGACGGTGACATGGCCGACGCCTGTTCGGTGCAGCGAGCCGTGATCAAGTCGGCGCCGGACGAGCTGTATAACCTCGCCGCGCAAAGTTTCGTTGCCGCATCCTGGGACCAGCCGGTAACCACCGGCATCGTCGACGGGCTGGGGGTCACCCACCTGCTCGAAGCCATTCGCCAGTTCAGCCCGCATACCCGCTTCTACCAGGCGTCCACCAGCGAAATGTTCGGCTTGATCCAGGCCGAGCAACAGGACGAACACACGCCGTTCTACCCGCGCAGCCCGTATGGCGTGGCGAAACTGTACGGCCATTGGATCACCGTCAACTACCGTGAAAGCTTCGGCCTGCATGCCAGCAGCGGCATCCTGTTCAATCACGAGTCGCCCTTGCGCGGCATCGAATTCGTCACCCGCAAGGTCACCGACGCCGCCGCGCGTATCAAGCAGGGCAAGCAGCGGGAATTGCGCCTGGGCAATATCGACGCCAAGCGCGACTGGGGCTTTGCCGGCGACTATGTCGAGGCCATGTGGCTGATGTTGCAACAGGACAAGCCCGACGATTTCGTCGTCGCCACGGGCGTTACCACGACCGTCAGGGACATGTGCAAGATCGCCTTCGAGCACGTGGGCCTGGACTACCGTGACTTCGTGAAGATCGACCCGGCGTTTTTCCGCCCGGCCGAAGTCGAGGTGCTGCTCGGCAACCCGGCCAAGGCCCAACGGGTATTGGGCTGGAAGCCCAGGACTGACCTCGACACCTTGATCCGCATGATGATGGATGCGGACATGAAACGCGTCGCCAAGGAGTAGGCCATGCTCATTCCCGTAATTCTCTCCGGCGGCGCCGGGACGAGATTGTGGCCGGTGTCCCGCGAGGGCCATCCCAAGCCATTCATGATCCTGCCCGACGGCCAGTCACTGCTGGGCAAGACCTATCGACGCGCCGCCGGGTTGTTCGACGGCCGGGGCGACATCGTCACTGTCACCAATCGCGAGTACTACTTCCAGAGCCGCGACCACTATCAAAGCGCTCATCTGGAGCGTTATCGCGGGCACTTCGTGCTGGAACCGACGGGGCGCAACACCGCGCCGGCCATCGCCGCCGCTACCTTGGCGGTGCAGGCCCTGCACGGTGACGACGCCATCCTGGTGGTCATGCCCGCCGACCACCTGATCCAGGACGAGGCGGCTTTCAAGGCCTCCGTGGGGCACGCGGTGGAGTTGGCAAAAAGCGGTCACCTGGTGACTTTCGGTGTGTTGCCCACGACACCGGAAACCGGCTTCGGCTACATCGAACGGGGCAAGCCCCTGGACACCAAGGGCGCGGCCAAGGTCGTGCGCTTCGTCGAAAAACCCGACCTGCCGACCGCAACCCAGTATCTGGAAAGCGGCCGCTTCCTGTGGAATTCGGGCATGTTCTGCTTTTCGGTCAAGACATTGCTGGCGGAGCTGCAAGCCCATGCGCCCGACTTGCTCGAACAGGCTCGTGCCTGCGTCGCGGCCAGCACGGCGGTGGAAACCTCAGGGTGCGTGCAACAGGAATTGTCGGCAACGCACTTCGCCGAAATGCCGGACATTTCCATCGATTACGCCCTCATGGAACGCTCCGCCAACGTGGTGGTGATTCCAGCCGCATTCGACTGGAGCGATATCGGCTCCTGGAGCGCCGTCGCCGGCCTGGTGCCCGCCGATGCTCAGAACAACCGCGCCACGGGCGAGACCTTGTTCATCGACAGCCAGAACAACTTCGTCCAGAGCGACGGACGATTGGTGGCCGCGCTGGGTGTGGAAAACCTGATCATCATCGACACCGCCGACGCCGTACTGGTGGCCCATGCCGACCGCGCCCAGGATGTGCGCCGCGTCGCCCGGCAACTCAAGGACAAGGAACACGAAGCCTATCGCCTGCACCGCACGGTCAGCCGCCCGTGGGGCAGCTACACCGTGCTCGAGGAAGGCCCGCGCTTCAAGATCAAGCGCATCGTGGTCAAGCCCGGCGCGTCGCTGTCCCTGCAAATGCACCATCACCGCAACGAACACTGGGTGGTGGTGGAGGGCATGGCCAAGGTCACCAACAACGGTTCGGGTTCGCACCTGGTGGCCAAGAACGAGTCGACCTTCATTCCCGCCGGCCACAAGCATCGCCTGGAAAACCCCGGTGTCATCGACCTGGTGATCATCGAGGTGCAGAGCGGCGAATACCTGGGCGAAGACGACATCGTTCGTTTCGAAGACCATTATGGCAGGGCCGTCTGATGTTGCTGACCTTGCAACGCACACTGTGGAGCTATCGCGGCTTCGTCCTGGGTAGCGTCAAGCGCGAGTTCCAGGCGCGGTATCGCAACTCGCTGTTCGGCGCGTTGTGGACGGTGCTCAATCCGCTGTCGATGATCCTGGTCTACACGGTGATTTTTTCCCACATCATGCGTGCCCGCCTGCCCGGGGTCGAAGACGGCATGGCCTACAGCGTCTACCTCTGCGCCGGGCTGCTGACTTGGGGCCTGTTCGCGGAGATCACCACCCGCAGCCAGGGCATGTTCCTGGAAAACGCCAACTTGCTGAAGAAGATCAGCTTCCCGCGGATCTGCCTGCCGGTCATTGTCTTGTTCAATGCCGGCATCAACTTCGCGATCATCCTCGGGCTGTTCCTCGGTTTCCTCCTCATCACCGGGCGCTGGCCGGGCATGGCCTTGCTGGCGTTGGTGCCGTTGCTGGTCTTGCAAGTGCTGTTCGCCGCCGGGCTGGGCATGTTGCTGGGGATTCTCAACGTGTTTTTCCGCGATGTCGGGCAACTGTTCGGTATCTGCCTGCAGTTCTGGTTCTGGCTCACGCCGATCGTCTATCCAATGACAATCCTGCCGCCGTCGATCCAGCAACTGCTCGCCTTCAATCCCATGACCGCGCTGATGCAGAGCTACCAGAACCTGTTTCTGTACAACCAGTGGCCGGTCTGGAGTTCGTTGGTACCGTTGCTGGTGGTCGGCCTGCTGTTATGCACCTTGGGCTTGCGCATGTTTCGCCGGCGCGGCGGTGAAATGGTGGATGAACTCTGATGGGACATTTGCGCGTCACTGGCCTGGGCAAGGCCTATAAGCAGTATCCGAACCGCTGGAGCCGGCTGTTCGAATGGTTGATTCCCTTTTCCCGGCCGCGCCATCAGTTGCACTGGATCCTGCAAGGCGTGGATTTCGAGATCCAGCCCGGCGAAGCGGTGGGCATCGTTGGGGTCAATGGCGCCGGCAAGAGCACCCTGCTCAAGATGATCACCGGCACCACCCAACCGACCTGCGGCCACATCCAATTGCAGGGGCGCGTCGCCGCGTTGCTGGAACTGGGGATGGGCTTTCATCCCGATTTCACTGGCCGGCAGAACGCCTTCATGGCCGGTCAACTACTGGGCATGCAGGTGGAGGAAATCGAAGCCCTGATGCCAGAGATTGAGGGGTTTGCCGAAATCGGCGACGCCATCGACCAACCGGTGCGCACCTACTCCAGCGGCATGCAGATGCGCCTGGCGTTCAGCGTCGCCACCGCCCGGCGTCCAGATATTCTGATCGTCGACGAGGCGCTGTCGGTGGGTGATGCCTACTTCCAGCACAAGAGCTTCGAGCGCATCCGCAGCTTTCGCAAGGCCGGCACCACGTTGCTGATCGTGTCCCACGACCGTTCGGCGATCCAGTCGATCTGCGACACCGCCATCCTGCTCGAACACGGGCGCATGGCCATGCGCGGCAAGCCGGAAGAAGTGATGGATTACTACAACGCCATGCTGGCCCAGCGCGAGGGACAGGTGGTGCGCCAGGAGATGCTCGCCAACGGCCAGGTACGCACCATTTCCGGCACCGGTGAGGCCGGCATCCTCGATGTGCAATTGCTCAACAGCCAGGACCAGCCGGTGGAAGTGGCCGAGATCGGCCAGCCGATGGTGTTGCAGGTACGCGTGGAAATCCGCCAGGACATCGAGCGTCTGGTGCTGGGTTTCCTGATCAAGGATCGCCTCGGCCAGCCCATGTACGGCATCAATACTCATCGCCAGGACAAAGCCGTGACCGACCTCAAGGCCGGCGAACAGATCACCTTCCGCTTCAGCTTCGACATGCGCCTGGGCAAGGGCAACTACTCCGTAGCCCTGAGCCTGTCACGGCTGGATTCGCACCTGGACCGCAACTTCGAATGGCGCGACTACGGGCTGGTGTTTCACGTCATCAACAATCGCCAGGAAGACTTCGTCGGCTGTTCCTGGCTCCAGGCGCGGACCAGTATCCAGCGCTCGAGCCAGACTGCCGTCCAAGCGTTGCCGCAAAAGGAGCTGCCATGACCCGTCTACTGGTGGAGTGCACTTACGTATTTGAACATCCGGAAATCAATTCCGGCATCCAGCGCGTCGTGCGCAATGTGATTCGCGAATTGCCCGCCAAGGACGGTGAGCAAGAATGCATCCCCGTGGTCATGCTGGAAGGAAAGTTATACGAGGCCAAGAGCCTGGCACCGCTGTCGACCGATAAACTGGACCTGGTCAGCCTGCGGATCCGCTGGGAACAGATGGCCAACCTGTTCTGGTTCTGGCACCGGACACTGGCACGGCAGTGGCCCTTCGGCCGATCATCGTGGGCCCGCCGAATCCTGTATGTCGGCTGCCGCCTGTTCGCCCTGGGCTGCTTGAGCATTCCGATACGCTTGCTCGACCGCGCGCTCAAGGGCAAAGAACTACCGAAACGTTGCGTACCGCTGAAACATCGGGCAGGCGATCAACTGGTCTTGCTCGATTCATCCTGGCATTCGGATATCTTCCCCCTGGCCGAACAGCTCAAGCGTGATGGCGTCGGGATCATCTCGGTGGTCTACGACCTGATTCCCCTGTCCCATCCGCAATTTTGCGACGCGGGTCTGGTCAAGGTGTTCAACCATTGGTTCGACTGGATTGCCCGTACCGCCGACGGCTACATCGCCATCTCCGCCACCATCCGCGACCAGCTTCGCCAGGAAATGGTCCGACGCATTGGCGAGGAGCAGGTGCAGGAACGCTGGTTCGACTATTTTCATCTGGGCAGCGAGCTGGACCAGATTAATCCCGCCCACGCCGTCGATACGCAATTGCTGCGACTGTTCAAGCGCCCCGAGCCGGTATTCCTGATGGTCAGCACCATCGAGCCGCGCAAGAACCATGCTTATCTGCTCGATGCGTTCGAGCGGGCCTGGACCGCCGGTTCACAGGCGCGCCTATGCATCGTCGGGAAGATCGGCTGGAAATGTGAGGCGTTGATCGAACGTATCGAGCGTCATCCACAACTCAACAGCCGTCTGTTCATGTTCAATCGCCTCTCGGACCACAGCCTGGAACACGCCTATCGGCACTCCACCGCGCTGGTCTTCCCGTCTTATGTGGAAGGCTTCGGCCTGCCGCTGGTGGAAGCCATGCAGCGCGGCTTGCCGGCAATGGGCAGCGACATTGAAGTGTTTCGGGAAATCGGCGGTGAGTTCATGGCCTACTTCGACCTCGAGGATCCTCAAAGCCTGGCGAACCTGGTCACCGAGATGGAACGCACCGGGGTCTTCCCGGCCAGTCGCAACCTGGATCAATGGCAATGGCTGAGCTGGCGCCAAGCCAGTGCGCAATTGGTCGAGCGAATCGAGCGACGCGTCGAAGCGGTGATTGTCGACAGGGAAACAGCATGCGGATAGCCCTCAACGCGCGCATCCTCCAGGCGCCACGCACCGGCATTGGCCAATACGTGTCGGAATTGGCCACCGCCCTGGCCCGCGAACCGGATGTGCAGTTATCGCTGTTTCACGGCTGGGGCTGGAACTCGCAGCTGCCACAAGCACCCGCGCCTGGCTATTCAAGGTTCAGCCCCTTGCTGCGGCGAGTTCCGGGGGCCTATCAGGCTCGCCGCTGGCTGGAACAGAAGCGCTTCGATCAAGGCCCTTCAAAAGCCATCGACCTGTATCACGAACCCAGCCTGTGGCCGCTGGCTTTTGACGGCCCGACGGTGATGACCCTGCATGACCTCACCCATGTGCGGTATCCCGAGACGCAACCGCCGGCACGCCTGAAAGAAATCGAGCGACGGCTGGCCCGGGCGGTGGAACAGGCGCAGCTGATCATGACTGTTTCTCAGTTCATCGCCGATGAAGCCCAACAGTATTTCGGCCTCCCAGCCGAGCGCCTGTGCGTCGCTCCATTGGGCGTGGCCGCACGTTTCCATCCACGCGAACCCGAGGCCATCGACGGGGTACTCAAGGCCCATGGCCTGGAGGCGGGTCGTTATTTCCTCTGTGTGGGTACCCTGGAACCGCGCAAGAACCTGTCACTGGCCCTGCGCGCCCATGCCGGACTCCCAGAATCAGTGCGTCAGACCTTTCCTTTATTCATTGTAGGAATGAGCGGATGGCAACAGGCACAGCTCAATGATGAGTTGAAACGCGCCCTGGCTGGAGGGCATGTTTGTCTGGCGGGTTACCTGCCTGACGAACAGGTCGCCCAATTACTGGCGGGGGCACGGGCACTGGTTTTCCCTTCGCACTACGAAGGCTTTGGCCTGCCGGTCCTCGAAGCCATGGCCAGCGGCACGCCGGTTATCACCACGCGTTGCTCGGCCATGCCCGAGGTGGCGGGGCCGGCCGGCAATTATTGCGACCCGCAGGATCCCGAGGGCTTGCGCGAGGCGATGCTCCGCTTGATCGAAGATCACCCGCATTGGCAAGCCTGCCGGGAAGCAGGATTGCAGCAAGCGGCGCTTTTTTCCTGGGAACGCTGTGGGAAAGTCACTGCCCAAGCGTATCGCCAGGTTCTGGGAGGTTGAATGCGAGTCCTGCACTTTTACAAAACCTATCTGCCTGAGTCCATGGGCGGCATCGAGCAGGTGATTTTCCAGCTGTGCGACAGCACTGACCGGATGAGTATCGATAACACTGTGCTTGCTTTGAGCGGGAATCCGTCCCCCACCCCTCTCCAGATTCGACAGCATGTCGTTCATCAATCCCGAATGGACTTCCAGCTCGCCTCCACCGGTTTTTCCTACAGCGTTTTCAAGAAGTTCCGCGAGCTCGCCGCTGAAGCAGACGTGATCAACTACCACTTCCCGTGGCCGTTCATGGATGTGGTGCATTTTTGCAGTGCCGTGAAAAAACCCTACGTAGTCACTTACCATTCGGACATCGTTCGCCAGCGGCACCTGCTGACGCTGTATCGGCCCCTGATGCGGCGCTTTCTCGACGGCGCCGATCGCATCGTGGCGGCGTCGCCGAACTACGTGCACACCAGCGACGTGCTCAAGCAATACCCCGATAAAACGCGGATCATCACCTACGGGCTGAACAAAAGCAGTTATCCACAGCCGGACGCCGAGCGCATGGCCGGATGGAAGGCCAGGCTCGGTGAGCGCTTCTTTCTGTTCGTCGGAGTGATGCGCTACTACAAGGGCCTGCACATTCTGCTCGACGCCCTCAAAGGCGTGGATTATCCCGTGGTCATCATGGGGGCCGGTCCCCTGGAAAAACAACTGCATGCCCAGGCAGCGGCATTGGGTCTGCGCCATGTGCATTTCCTTGGGCGCCTGGGGGACGAGGACAAAGTCGCCTTGCTGGAACTGAGCTACGCCATCGTGTTTCCGTCGCACCTGCGTTCCGAGGCCTTCGGTATCTCATTGCTCGAAGGGGCGATGTTCGGCAAACCGATGATCTCCAGCGAAATCGGCACCGGTACCAGCTACATCAATATCCACGATGAAACCGGCCTGGTGGTGCCTCCCAGCAATCCCGAAGCGTTCCGGGAGGCGATGCGTACCCTATGGGAAAACCCCACGCTGGCGCAGGCCATGGGCGTCAGGGCCGAAGCCCGTTACCGGCAGTTGTTCACCGCCGAGGAGATGGGTCGCAAGTGGGTGCAGCTGTATGAAGAGTTGCTGGAGGAAAAGGCGCTTTCCTACGCCTAGCAGCCTCTCATCCAACGAAATGCCCGCTGTGGCCAGGGCGCTTGCTCACTGGCCACAGCGGGCATTCAGCCTTGATTGTCAGGCATGTGTTTGCAAACCGATCACTGTACGCGGCATGCCCACAAACCCAGGCAAGGCTTCGATACGCGCCAGCCAGGCTCGCACATTCCCGTAGTCCTGCAATGACACATTGCCTTCCGGTGCGTGGGCGATGTAGCTGTAGCCGGCCACATCGGCAATCGTCGGCGCATCGCCGGCCAGATAGGCGCTGCCGCTCAACTCTTGGTCGATGACTTTCAGCACGTTATGGGAACGCGCGATCACGTCTTCAGCGTTATAAGGCGCACCAAACACCGTGATCAGCCGTGCCGTGGCCGGCCCCGCATGAATCGGCCCCGCGGCAGCCGACAACCAACGCTGCACCCGGGCCGCGCCGATCGGATCGGTCGGCAACCAGCGGCCCTTGCCGTATTTTTGCGCCAGGTACACCAGGATGGCGTTGGAGTCCGCCAGCACCACGCCATCATCGTCGATGATCGGTACTTGGCCAAAGGAGTTGAGCGCCAGGAAATCCGCCTGTTTGTGCGCCCCCTTGGCCAAGTCGACGAAGACTTCCTCGACGGGCAATTCGAGCAACGAAAGCATCAGCTGGACGCGGTGGGAATGGCCGGAAAGCGGGAAGTGATAGTGCTTGATGGGGTTCATGGTCGACTCCGGGGGAAGTGACGCCATCAGCACAACGGCGTCGATGGGGTCATCTTCCTCCCCAAGCCAAAACAAGAGAATCACCCGCAAACGCAATCCATTATTTCGTCTTTTGAAACAATACCTCAGCCGCTCAAGGCCGGATGTTCGCGCAACGCGTTAACGGTGAAATCGACAAAACTGCGAACCCGCGCCGGTGCATTGCGCCCGCCCTGATACACCACATGGATCGGCAGCGGCGGCAATTCGAAGTCAGCCAGGACGATTTCCAGCTCACCGGCCGCCACATTGCTCGCCACTTGATAGGACAACACCCGGGTCATACCCAACCCTTGGCAGGCAGCGGTGATCGCGGCCTGGTTGGCCGTCACCACCAGGCGCGGCACAGGCCGGACGGCCAGCGGTTGGCCTGCATCGATGAAGGTCCAGCTTTTGATCTGGCCAATGGCCGATGACGCCACCACCGGCATTCGCTCCAGATCCTCTGGATGTCGAGGCCGGCCGTGGCGGTCGAAGAATGCCGGGGAGCCACAAACGACCCTGCGCACCTCACCCACACGCACGGCGTGCAGATTGCTGTCCGGCAACTCGCCGATGCGCACGGCCACATCGATGCCCTCCTCGACCATGCTGACCGTACGATCCAGCAGCAAGGCATTAATACAGACCTCGGGATACCGGTGCAGATAATCGACCAGCAGCGGGGTGACGAACAACTGGCCGAACAATACCGGCGCAGTCACCGTCAGTTGTCCTCGGGGTTGGACATGGCTGCCGGCCGCCGAGTCCTCGGCTTCCTGCAGCTCACCCAGGATCCGCCGACAGTCCTCGAGAAAGCGCTGGCCCGCTTCGCTCAAGTAGACGCTACGGGTGGTGCGCACCAGCAGGGGCGTACCGATGCGTTGCTCCAACCCTGCCACCGCACGCGTGACGCTAGCCGCCGACAGCCCCAGGCGCCGCGCCGCTGCCGAAAATCCGGCGTCCTGGGCCACCGCGACAAACACCTGCATTTCCTGGAACCTGTCCATCCATCCCCCGATGAGAAATCCTGATACAAGTTTTTCGCGGCGTCTCAACGCAGCGCAGGGCCGCCATTGTAGAGGCCTGGGCCAGTGAACCACAGCGTAGCGCAGCCGGACACCGGGACATTGATCCGGCCACGGAAGGTGCCCCTTGGTACCATCGCGTTTCATGACCATTTTATGACCTGGAAAATAACCCTGTGGGAGCAAGCTCGCTCCCACAAGGTCCGCCTGCTGTTTTATGGATTGGCTTCAACTGAAAGGCCTGTTGCTGTGAAAGTTCTTTACCGCCGTTTAACTCATCCTCTCGCCTCACCGATCATGCTGGTCGGGTGCGTATTACTCGTCCCGATGATCCTGCGCCTGGCCCTGGGTTGGTCCGACCCGCTGGGCTATCTCTCGGACCTGGGCATTGGCGGCTTGCTGATCGTGTTGCTTCATCGCCGTCCCTGGTGGCTGGCGCTTCCGGTATTGCTCGCCTGGAGCGTGTTGACCCTGGCCAGCATCGAGCTGGTCAGCGCCGTCGGACGGATGCCCACCCCCTCGGACATTCACTACCTGATCGACCCGCAATTCGTCGAAAGCTCCACCAGCGGCGGCTTCGCGCATCCTTGGCTGGCTGTGTTGCAATTGGCCGCGCTGGCGTTATGGCTGATGACCCGCTGGGCCAGCCGACCCAGCTTGACGCCGCGTTTGCCGCGCCACGCCTGGGCGTTGCCGGTCATGCTCTGGCTGGCCCACGGTGCGTTGCAATCCTGGCGTCCTACCGAAGCAGACCAATGGAATGTCTTCAACCTGCCCCATCAACTCGTTACGGCGGGCATTGTCGCGGGGCAGGAACGGGCCGAGCAGTGGTTCGAAGGCGATACGGTCGATCCGCTCCCGCCCATGGAAGGTCTTACCAGGCTGGACCTCGATGGCGCGAAACTGCTGGCCGAACCGGGGGGCGCGCGCAACGTCTTGGTCATTGCTCTGGAAGGCATTCCCGGGGCCTACCTGAGCACCAATCGCCAAGCCCTGAACCCCCGCTATCAGGAAAACCTGATGCCGCGCCTCAGCGCCTGGGCCGAACGCGGCATGAACACGCCCGATTACGTCTTGCACAGCCACCAGACCATCCGTGGCTTATACGCAATGTTGTGTGGCGACTACGACAAACTCAACGACGGCACGCCCAAAGGCGTCGAGATGCTGAACCAGAGCCAGCGCAACCAGGACTGCCTGCCCGCCCAATTGCGCCAGAACGGTTTTTCCACCCATTTCCTGCAGGGCGCGGGGCTACGTTTCATGGCCAAGGACCGGATCATGCCGCATATCGGCTTCGACACGACCCTGGGCATGGACTGGTTCACCCAACCGGCGTACTTGGAATTTCCCTGGGGCAAGGACGACAAGACCTTCTTCGAAGGCGCGCTGGATTACGTCGGGCAGCTTCAGCAAGCGGACAAGCCATGGATGCTCACCCTGCTGACCGTGGGCACCCACCAGCCCTACTCCGCGCCGGACGACTACCTGCAACGCTACGAGTCCGCCAAGCAGGCCGCCGTGGGTTACCTCGACGACGCCCTGGACAGTTTCCTGACGGGCCTGGAACGCCAGGGCATCCTGGAAAATACCTTGGTGGTCATCACCTCGGACGAATCCCACGGCATCGACGATGTGCGCCTGGCATCGTCCTGGGGGTTCAACCTGACGCTGGCACCGGAGCCATTGCCCACGATCAAATCGGGGACCTACGGCCATGTCGACTTGACCGCCTCGATCCTTGATTACTTCAGTTATGCGGTGCCCACGTCGCTGTCCGGCCGCTCGCTGTTCCGGGACTACGCAACCGGCCGGGAAATCATGTCGTTCACCAACGGCAAGCTGCGCCACCACGATGGCAAGGGAACGTTTACCGAGTGTGATTTCCAGCAGCGTTGCCGTTATTACACCAGCGAAGGCTTCATTGCCGAACGCGCCCTCTATCGCGGGCAATACAGCGGCCAGCGCGCCCGGCTGATCAGCGCCCGGGCCACGGCGCTGGACCAGACCCTGCTGAGAACGCCGCTGAACCAGCATTATCAGTTTGGCAGCGCCGACAAAATCCCATTGCCGGCCACGGTCACCAACGACTGGACCGATAACCTCATCGGCGCCCAGTACCTGGAAATGCCCAAAGGCTCACAGACCCGCGTCAGCCTGACCATTCGCGCGGTGGAGGCAGACCACGCGGCCTACATTTCGCTCAAGGCCAAGGAGTTCGAGCGGGATGTGCCGATAGATTTACCCACAGACGTGGCGGTGACACACGAGCAACCACTGGTGATGGACATCCGTTTCGACAACCCGCTTCCGCGCAAGGCATTTTCTTTCCATTTGCTCGGCCATGGGGCCGGCGCCATCGAGATCAGCGATTTCAGCGTCGTGACCGAATTGCCGGACCAGACCGACCAACCGCAATACCTGGACGACATGCAGGACGACAGCGAGGCCCAATCCAGCTGAACAAAAAACCCGCAGCCCTGGAGCAAGGCTGCGCGTTTTTTGGGCTCATCCGACTTGATCATATAAAAGCGTCGGGCTAATCCAGCAATCGATGCAGCTTGGCGTACTGCAACAACATGATGGTCTTGCCATCACAAATCTCGCCGGTTTCGATCATGCCCAGGGCCTGATCCAATGGCATCTCCAGCACCTCGATTTCTTCACCCTCCGCTTCCAACCCGCCGCCTTCGTGCTGCTTGTCTTCATCGAAGTACTCGCCGACGAAAAAATGCACTCGCTCCGTCACGGAGCCCGGGCTCATGAAGGCCTCGAACACCTTGCGCACGTCCTGGATGATATAGCCGGTTTCTTCCTGGGTTTCCTTGCGGATGCAAGTGTGCGGATCGTCGTTGTCCAGCAGGCCGGCGCAGGTTTCGATCAACAGGTCATTATGCCCGTTGACGAAGGCTGGGAAGCGGAATTGCCGGGTCAACACCACGGTCTGCTTGGCCTTGCTGTACAGCAGGATGGTCGCGCCGTTGCCACGGTCATAGGTTTCACGCGTCAGTTCGCGCCACTGGCCGTTGCGGCCCAGATAGTCATAGGTGGTCTTGCGCAGCACGTACCAATTGTCCGAGAGGACTTCGACTTGTTTGATGCGCACGCGATCCCTGATGCCGGTTGCCTGTGTCATTCACCCACTCCATTTAGGGACTAGAGGTCCCGTTTGAAAGCCTGTTCAGCCATCGCCGATGCTCACAAAACGTTCAAGATGGCCTAACTTCTGTTCCAGTTCGACTGAAAACTGTCGCAACCATTCCCGCTCACAACGATGAGGGGACACGTGGCAGTGCGCGTTTATGAGCCGTCCGCAGGTAGGCGCGTTCGATGATCTGTCGTACCTGGGGCGACACCTCTTCGCCCATCAGGTATGCATCGATTTCCTCGTAGCTGCATCCATGCGCCATTTCATCCAACTTACCAGGTGCCAAGTCTTCCAAATCAGCGGTCGGCGCCTTGCGCACCAGGTGCGGGGGCGCACCCATCGCATCAGCCAGCCACCGCACCTGGGTCTTTGTCAGCCCGGACAGTGGCGCCAGGTCGCAAGCGCCGTCGCCGAATTTGGTGAAGAAACCCATCACCGCTTCTGCACCATGATCGGTGCCGACCACCAACCCATTGCTCAGATTGGCGATGGCGTATTGCGCCAGCATCCGCGCCCGGGCCTTGACGTTGCCTTTGGCAAAGTCGATGAGTTCGGCCGAAGGCTGCAACCCGTCGATGGCGATATGGCTCATCAACCCGTCGACACAAGCGGCGATGTTACTGGTAGTCGTCGAGTCCGGCCGGATGAAGTCCAGGGAGTCCTGGGCGTCTTGCTCATCGGCTTGGGCCTTGTAGGGCAGTCGGACTGCGATAAAGCGCGCCTCATGACCTTCGTCCCGCAACTGCTGCACCGCCAACTGGCACAGGCGCCCGGCGGTGAGGGAATCGACGCCGCCACTGATACCGAGTACCAGGGACTGGCAACCCGACTCACGCACCATCTGCTTGATAAACTCGACGCGGCGGGCAATTTCAGTGGCTTCGCCGCCCTGTTTGAATTGACGGTCGATGCCCAGTTCCCGGGCAATGCTTTCTTGCTGAAGCGAAGTCATATCAGGCTCCCAGTTGTGGATTGACAAGGGTGACGTTGAACACTTGCGCGGCATAACGCAGGAATGAGGCATCCTCGCAGACGTTCTTGATCGGGTCGTCGGAGAACTTCACCACCGGCTCGCCGTGGACCCGCACCAGTTTCATGACGATGCTCAGCGGCTCGACGCCGTCGACATCGCAGGCCAGGCTGGTGCCCATGCCAAAACCGAATCTGGCCTTGCCACGAACGTGGCGCAGGATCGGCAGGCATTTTTCGAAATTGAGGCCATCGGAGAACATCAGGTCCTTGGTGCGCGGGTCGATACCCAGCTGCGCATAGCGCCCCAGTACCTTGTCGGCCCAGACGATAGGGTCACCGGAATCCTGGCGCAGGCCGTCATAGAGCTTGGCGAAGTAGAGGTCGAAGTCCTTGAGGAAAAAATCGGTGCTGATGCAGTCCGTCAGCGCGATACCGAGCCGACCGCGATATTCGTGCACCCAGTTTTCCAACGCCGCGTTCTGGCTCTCGCGCAACCGCCCGAGTTGCTGGTGCACCATCAGCCACTGGTGGGCCATCGTGCCAATCAGCGGAAGATCGAACTCATAAGCCAAGTGAGCGTTGCTGGTGCCGACAAACACCCCAGGGAAATCGCTGCGCATGACATTGACCACTTCACGCTGGGCCCTGAACGACAGGCGCCGACGGGTGGAGAAGTCCGAAACACGAAACTCGGCGAGTTCTTCACGGCTGGCATTTTTCTCCAGCCATTCGAACTTCTGGTAGAGCTTGCGGGTGACGTCGGCCAACTCGACTTCGGGATATTTCTCGCGGTTGCGCAGTTCGCTGACCATCGCCAATACCGGTTGCTCGAACATGATGCAGTGCAGCATCGGGCCACGGACGCGGATGTGCAGTTGGCCGTCGACTTCGGCAACGTGTATGTAGCGCAGGTTGAAGCGGAACAAGCCGAGAAACTGTTCGAAGTCCGGGGTCAGGTACTCTCGGAAACGCTTGTTGAACAGAAACCGTTGCTCGCCTTCACGCAGCTGCAAGCCGGCGAGTTTCTCCAATTCGACACGAATGTCCGGGATCAGGTGGCCGAGCCGCTCCTTGGAACGCACGATGAATTGATATTCCACCTCTACGTTTGGGTGCTGGTGCAACACCGCCTGCATCATGGTGAAGGTGTAGTAGTCGGTATCCAGAAGACTCTGGATGGTGGCGCTGCTTGTATCGAATGCACTGTCCATGGCTCTTCCTTATGCGTTTGCCAGACGGATCGTTTCTTCGCGAGTCGCGGCCACCGAGACCCCTGCTTGCTGCAAGCCTTCAATGGCTTGAACGGCCCCCTCCTCGCTGATTGCGCGACAGGCCGGGAGGTGAACGATCACCTTGAAGCCGGCGGCGGCCAGTTGCAGGGCGGTGGTCTTGACGCAGAAATCCAGCGCCAGCCCGCCGACAATCACCTGTTCCACCTTCAGGCCTTTCAAATACTCGATCACCCCGGTGGACAGCTTGCCGTGCAGGTCGTGGTAGCAAGCGCCGTAGGGGTGCAGATCGGGCTCGACGCCCTTCCAGACGAAATAGTCGTAGTCGTATGGGGTCGGCAGTTCGTCCAGCAGGGTGAAACCCTCGGTACCGGGAACACAGTGGCTGACCCAAGTGATATCGGCGTGCTCGAGCCCGGTTGGCACGAACATCTGCGAATGATCGGCGACCACCCAAGGTGCCAGTGGCGAATGGGCGTCCTTGCTGCCGATGCGAATACTGGCCAGGGATGCGATGAAATTCAGCTCACTGCCGATCTGGTGACCACCTGGTACGGGAAGCTCATCAGGGCAAAGCGGTGTGAAGCTCTTTTGCGCATCGACATCGAAGGAAGCCGTTTTTCGGGTCAGGCTGTTCATGCTGGTTTTCTCCTGTTGACGATCGAAAGAGTACACAACGTGTACTTTCATAACAAGCGCCAAACAGAAATATTTTACAGCCTCCATTTTTCTGGATATTCGAGCGGACATAAGATCTCGCTGTCCAAAATCTAGACTTCACTGATAGAGTACACGTGGTGTACCTATCGGAGATAAGCCATGTTCGAGATAGCCCTTTATGGCGGCGCTTTCAACCCGCCGCATGCCGGTCACGCCCAAGTGATGATCGAAGCCTCGTGCCAAGCCAGACGTGTGCTGGTCGCCCCCAGCTTCAGGCACCCCTACGCAAAGCGAATGATCGATTATGAGGTTCGCCTGAACTGGCTCGAATCGATCGCCCGGAAGGTCCAGCCACTGTGCCGTGCGCAAGTACGCGCAAGCCGGGTGGAGCAGGTCGTGGCGCGGGATGTAGAAGGCCCGATCTACAGCTACACCCTGCTCACCCACCTCGCCGACAGCCTGGCCCTGGACGGCAAGCAGATAGCGTTGGTGGTCGGCCAGGATGTCGCGCAACTGCTGCCGACCTTCTATCGCGGCGAAGCATTGCTGGAGCGCTTTTCCATCGTTTGCGTGGAAGAAACGATCCACGTGCGCAGCACCGTGGTTCGCGAGCGACTGGCCTTGGGCGAGCCGCTTCCCACCCACTGGATGGCACCCGGTATGAACCCGTTAAACTATGACCTTTACGCAACCCACGGAAATTGACATGCCGAACCGCACAGCCCCCGCGCGCGACTACCTGCACACCATCGACCTGTGTGTGCTGCGCTTCTGCCGGGAAGCCCAGGCGCTTGAAATCCTGCTGAACCGACGCGAAACCGAGCCGTTCGCCGGCCATTGGGCGCTGCCGGGAATCGTGGTCAATGGGGGGGTTGAAGACCTGACGCTGAACGACGCCGTAGAACGGCTGCGTAGCTCGAGCAAAGTGGGCATGCCGCTGGCCTGGATCGAACAAGTCGGCACCGTCGGCGACGCGTTCCGCGACCCGCGCTGCTGGTCGTCGTCGACGTTCTACCTGGCGATCGTGAGCGATGCGGTGCAGCTCGCCGAGCACCAGGGATTTTTCCCGCTCAAGGACGTCGCCGACGCCTCGATCAAACTCCCTTTCGATCACAACAACCTGGTGGCCACCGTACAGGAGCGCTTGTTCTCCAAAGCCCTCTACAGCAGCCTACCGCTGATGTTCCTCGGCCCTGAGTTCAGCGCGCCGCAAGCGGTGAGCGTTTTCTCCGTGGTGCTTGATCGCCCGGTGCTCAAGACCAGCATGCGCCAGCGTCTGCTGAAGATGACCGAAGCAGGCTATTTACAGGAAACTGGCCGCAAGAAAAGCGGCGACGGCGGCCGTCCACAACGCACGGTGGAAAACCTCAAGCCCGGCAGCGTCTATCTTTTCGATCGTTGTTTTCTGGATTAACGCGCGGACAAGCGCTAGACCACTTCGGCGCAGATGCCGGTGCTGCCGCCTGTGGTCAGCAATACTTTTGCTTCAATACCTTGGCGTATGGCAGCACCTTTTTCTTTACGTCAAATTTCAGAGCAAGCATACAGCGGGTAGTCCGTGAAGCCTCGCTCACCGCCGCCATACAGGTTAGCGGCGTCCAGGGCATTGAGTGGCCAGCCCTTCTCGATGCGCTGGGGCAGGTCGGGGTTGGCGATAAACGGCCGGCCGAACGCAATCAGGTCGGCCAGGCCCGCATCCACTAGACGCGCGCCACGCTCGGCGGTGTACAGGCCTGCATACAGGATGCGGCCGCTGAAGGTGCTTCTGACCTCCCGGCGAAACGCGTCAGGCAGGTCTGGGGCATTCGGCCAGTCGGCTTCGGCAATCGACAGGTAAGCGATACCTGCTTGTTCCAGCACTTTGATCGCCTCGATATAGGTCTGATGCGGATCATCCTCGACGAAGCCGATATACACCCGATCTTCATCGGTACTGGTGAACAGCGGCGTGAAGCGTACCCCGACGCGGTCAGGTCCAACCACGGCGCTGACGGCTTGCACTACTTCGCGCAGGAAACGCAGGCGGTCATGCAGCGAACCGCCGTATTCATCGGTGCGCTGGTTGGCGTGGGTGGAAATGAACTGGTTGACCAAATAACCATTGGCCGAGTGAATCTCAACGCCGTCGAAACCGGCGCTGAGCGCATTGCGTGCCGCCTGGGCGTAGAGCTCGACCAGCGCCTTGATTTCCGTCACGGTGAGCTCCCGTGGCAGGGACGGTTCGACCAGGGTGCCGATACCCGGGGCCGTTTCAATGAAGGCTTTGGCCTTCCGGGCCTGGATCGCCGACGGCGCGACGGGTGCGGCATTGTCCGGTTGCAGGCCGGTGTGTGAGACCCGGCCGACGTGCCAAAGCTGGGCGAAAATCACGCCGCCTTCTGCATGTACCGCGTCGGTGACGGTGCGCCAGCCGTCGATCTGCGCCTGGCTGTAGATCCCTGGCGTCCAGGCATAACCCTTGCCGCGCGGTTCGATCTGGGTGCCTTCGCTGATGATCAAACCGGCGCTGGCGCGTTGCTGGTAATAAGTGGCCATCAGGGCCGTTGGCACGTCGCCGGGCTGGCCGCTGCGCTGACGCGTCAGGGGCGGCATGACGATGCGGTTTTTCAGTGTTAGCGGCCCGAGGGTAGTCGGTTCAAACAGGGAGCTGTGTTGCATGATTCGATTCCTTTTTTGCATCAGTCGGGCTTACAGACCGCCTAGGCTGAGGTACTTGAGGTTCAGGTATTCATCCAGGCCGTGGCTTGAGCCTTCACGACCAATGCCGCTGTCCTTGACCCCGCCAAACGGGGCTTCCACGGTGGTGATCACCCCGGCGTTGATGCCGACCATGCCGCTCTGCAGGGCACGGGATACGCGGAAAGTGCGCGCCAGGTCACGGGTGTAGAAGTACGCAGCGAGGCCGAATTCCGAGGCGTTGGCGGCGTCGATAGCCTCTTGCTCGGTACTGAAGCGCAACAGCGCGGCTACCGGGCCGAAGGTTTCTTCGTGGGCGATGAGCATGTCGGCGGTGGCGTCGGCGATCACGGTCGGCTCGAAGAAGGTCGCGCCTAGCGCATGGCGTTTGCCGCCGAGTAATACGCGTCCACCTTTGGCTTGGGCATCTTGAACGTGGGCTTGGACTTTGCTGACGGCGGCCTGGTTGATCAGCGGGCCTTGTTCGACGCCGTCCTCGAAGCCGTTACCGACCTTCATCTGGCGCACGCGGTCGGTCAGGCGGCGGGCGAATTCGTCGTAGATGCCGTCCTGCACGTAGAAGCGGTTGGTGCATACGCAGGTCTGGCCGCTGTTGCGGAATTTTCCGGCGACGGCGTTTTCCACGGCCAGGTCCATGTCGGCATCGTCGAAAATAATCGTCGGTGCGTTGCCGCCCAATTCCATGGAGAGTTTTTTCATGGTGTCGGCGGATTGTTTGTAGAGCAGCTTGCCCACACGGGTCGAACCGGTGAAGGTTATTTTGCGCACCAGAGCGTTGGAGGAGAACTCTCCACCGACGACGGCGCCGTCACCGGTCACGACATTGACCACACCGGCGGGAATCCCGGCTAGCTGGGCCAGTACGCCATAAAGCAGGCCGGAAAATGGTGTGAACTCGGATGGCTTGATGACGATGGTGCAACCGGCGGCAAGCGCCGGGGCAATTTTGCGCGATAGCATGGAAAATGGGAAATTCCACGGTGAAATCGCGCCTACTACACCGACGGGTTCACGGGTAACCAGGATCTGGCGGTCTTTCCAGGGCGACGGAATGATCTCCCCATTGATGCGCCGTGCTTCTTCGGCAAACCACTGGATGTAATCGGCGCCGAGTTTCATTTCGTTGCGTGCTTCGGCCAGCGGCTTACCTTGTTCAAGGGTGAGCATGCTGGCGAGAATGTCGATGTTGTCGCGCACGATCTGCGCCATGCGGCCGAGAAAGCCTGCACGTTCTGCGGCGGTGGTCATCGACCAGGCGCTGAAGGCATCTTGTGCGGCATCGATGGCGCGGCGCGTTTCAGGGGCCCCCACCCATGGGATCTGGCCAATCTGGGCTTCGGTGGCCGGGTCAATGACGCTATAGACGTTGGCGTCATCCGCCGCCACCCATTGTCCACCGATGTAGTTGGCTTCCTTCAGCCAGCCAGCGGCTTTGATTTGCTCCACGTTGAACGTTGTCATGGTGTCTCCAGAGGTTGAGTGGCCTGCACCGAAGCCCCGGCGGGGCCTGCGGATGGGAATAGGGAATAGCGACGGGAGATGTTCGAGTCTCCCGTCAGCGGCGAGCTCAAGCGTTGGATTGGTTCAGTTTGGCGATCAGGAGTTGGGCGGCTTCGGTGGACGAACCCGGGTTCTGGCCGGTGATCAGCAAGCCGTCGCTGACGACGTAGGAGGACCAGTCAGCGCCCTTGGAGTACATGCCACCGTTGGCGATCAGCATGTCTTCAACCAGGAAGGGCACGACGTTGGTCAGGCCTACGGCTTCTTCCTCGGTATTGGTGAAACCGGCGACTTTTTTGCCTGCAACCAGTGGCGTACCGTCTGGATTTTTCACGTGGCGCAGCACGCCGGGAGCGTGGCACACCAGGCCAGCAGGCTTGCCGGCGGCCAGGAATGCCTCGATCAGTCGGATCGACTTCGGATCTTCAGCCAGGTCCCACAGTGGGCCGTGGCCGCCTGGGTAGAACACTGCGTCGAAATCATTCTGGGAGACGCTGTCCAGTCGCACGGTGTTGGCGAGCTGGGCGGTGGCCGCGGCATCGTTCTCGAAGCGGCGGGTCAGGTCAGTCTGGAACGATGGCTCATTGCTCTTCGGGTCCAGCGGTGGCTGGCCGCCTTTGGGCGAGGCCAGGACGATTTCGGCGTTGGCCGCGAGAAAGGTGTAGTAGGGGGCCGCCAGTTCTTCCAGCCAGAAACCGGTCTTGCGGCCAGTGTTGCCCAGGGTGTCGTGGGAGGTCAGCACCATAAGAATTTTCATGTTAAGCATCCTGTTTTCAGTTTGGGGTCGTGGGGTCGCAATAAATGAAGCAATTTAATTAGACTGGTCGTCTACAAACCGGGCAGCAAAAAGAGCGATGGGGAGATAAAGGCCAGCTTGGTACGGGTGCTCATCGCTGTAACCTTTGCCGGGGTGAGTGAATGTGCGACTACAGTATCTACGATTAGACCAGTCGTCTAGTAACTTTTTAAAGTTTTTTAACGCGGCGCTTCTCAGGGGTTTTTCCAAGCGAGGAAAGGCTGCGAAAAAAGCGGCGGATTTATGTTCGAGGAGGATTGCGGGGGTGCTAAAGCAACGTGAGCGGTGCAGCGCCGCGATAGGCGATACACCACTCACGCCATGAATCAGGATAGGTTGAGAATCTGGCGGGTCGTGGCCATCGCCGTCTCGAAGGGCTGAACACTTTTGGTAATTTTCACCATGACGCTGGCGCCAAGCCACAATTGATAAAGGCTTTGCGCAACATTGTGAGGCGTACCGGTGACCGCCAAGGAACCTTCAGCCACACCGATTTCAATCCCGTTCGCAAGGCGATCGATAATCCCGGATGTACCGCGCTTGAGCACGGCACGCATGGTTTCCGAAAGATCGGCAACTTCCACGCCCAACTTCACGGCAAGGCACTTGCCCTGGCAATCCTGGAAGGACTGGGTGTCCTGCCAGATCTGGAAGTAGTTCTGCAGCCGCTGCGCCATTGTCTGGTTGGGCTGGGCGAGCGTCTGGTCGATGTCGTCGAGGTACGCCTCGAAATAGTTTTCGAGCAGGGCTTCGCCAAACGCGTCTTTGGAGCCGAAGTAGTGATAGAAGGAACCCTTCGGCACACCGGCAGTGGCCAGGATCTCGTTCAAGCCCACGGCGGTATACCCTTTGGCAGCCATGATTCGCTGGCCTACATCAAGGATTCCCTGGCGGACGTCGGATGTTTCGCGGGTCTTTGGAGTGTTCATGGGAGGATGGTAGTCGTTTGTAGTTGATCGGTCTACTAGGCGCCCTGATTCTCCACACACACCATGCGGCTGGGTTTAACAGCCGAGGGATCGATCGATCCCTGGCCGTTTCCAACAGTATTTAATTTTCCAGCGACACGTCTAAATCCAAAGCCAGGGCTTGGATCAGGCGGTGCGACTCACTCCACCGTCACAGACTTCGCCAAGTTACGCGGCTGGTCGACATCGGTGCCCTTGAGCACGGCAACGTAGTACGACAGCAATTGCAGCGGGATGGTGTAGAGAATCGGCGACAGGATGTCGTGGATGTGCGGCATGTGCACCACGTGGGTGCCTTCGCCATTGGTCATGCCGGCTTTCTCGTCAGCGAACACAATCAACTGGCCGCCACGGGCGCGCACTTCCTGCAGGTTGGACTTGAGCTTTTCCAGCAGCTCGTTGTTCGGCGCCACGGTGACCACCGGCATGTCGTTGTCCACCAGGGCCAACGGGCCGTGCTTGAGTTCACCGGCCGGGTAGGCCTCGGCGTGTATGTAGGAGATTTCCTTGAGCTTCAAGGCCCCTTCCATCGCCACCGGGAATTGCGCGCCACGGCCAAGGAACAGGGTGTGGTTCTTCTCGGCGAACAGCTCGGCGATTTTCTCCACGGTGCCGTCCATCGCCAAGGCCTCGCCGAGGCGGGCCGGCAGGCGGCGCAGTTCTTCGACCAGCTTGGCCTCGACGCCCTCGCCCAGCGTGCCGCGTACCTGGCCCAGGGACAATGTCAACAACAGCAGGCCCACCAACTGCGTGGTGAACGCCTTGGTCGACGCCACGCCGATTTCACGGCCGGCTTGGGTCAGCAGGGTCAGGTCGGACTCGCGCACCAGCGAGCTGATCCCCACGTTGCAGATCGCCAGGCTGGCGAGGAAGCCCAGCTCCTTGGCGTTGCGCAGGGCAGCCAGGGTGTCGGCGGTTTCGCCGGACTGGGAGATCGTGACGAACAAGGTGTCTGGTTGCACCACCACCTTGCGATAGCGGAACTCGCTGGCCACTTCGACCTGGCACGGAATGCCCGCCAGCTCTTCCAGCCAATAACGGGCGACCATGCCGGCGTGATAACTGGTGCCGCAAGCCACGATCTGCACGTTACGGACCTTGGCGAACAGTTCGGCCGCTTGTGGACCGAACGCCTGGACCAGCACCTGACTTTGGCTCAGGCGGCCTTCCAGGGTACGTTGCACCACGGCCGGTTGTTCGTGGATTTCCTTGAGCATGAAGTGACGGAATTCGCCTTTGTCGGCCGCTTCGGCACCGTCGCGGTACTGAACGGTCTCGCGTTCCACAGCTTTTCCATCGATGTCCCAGATCTGCACGCTGTCACGGCGAATCTCAGCGATGTCGCCTTCTTCCAGGTACATGAAGCGGTCCGTGACCTGACGCAGCGCCAACTGATCGGACGCCAGGAAGTTCTCCCCCAGGCCCAGGCCAATGACCAACGGGCTGCCGCTACGGGCCGCCACCAAGCGATCGGGCTGTTTCGCACTGATGACCGCCAGGCCATAGGCACCGTGCAGTTCCTTGACCGTTGCCTTGAGGGCGACGGTCAGGTCCACCAAGTCCTTGAGCTTGTGATTGAGCAGATGGGCGATGACCTCAGTGTCAGTGTCCGAAGTGAACACATAACCGAGCGCCTTGAGTTGTTCACGCAGGGCTTCGTGGTTTTCGATGATGCCGTTGTGCACCACGGCCAGGTCGCCGGAGAAATGCGGGTGGGCGTTACGCTCGCATGGGGCGCCATGGGTGGCCCAGCGGGTGTGGGCAACGCCGAGGCGACCCACCAGCGGTTCGGCGTCGAGCGCCTGTTCAAGCTCGCTGACCTTGCCCGGGCGACGCATGCGCTCAAGCTTCTCGTCGTTGGTGAACACCGCCACACCGGCGCTGTCGTAGCCGCGATATTCCAGGCGCTTGAGGCCTTCGAGCAAGATTGCTGTGATGTTGCGTTCAGCAACGGCGCCGACAATTCCACACATGCTATTTCTCCTGGCTGACAGGCGCGCAGATCACGGTGATGCCGCGGGCCTGAATCTGATCGCGAGCCTCTACGGGCAGGCGATCATCGGTAATAAGGGTATGGACGCTGCTCCACGGCAGCTCCAGGTTGGGAATCTTGCGGCCGATCTTGTCGGCCTCCACCATCACGATCACTTCGCGGGCCACTTCGGCCATGACACGGCTCAAGCCCAGCAATTCGTTGAAGGTGGTGGTACCTCGAACCAGATCGATGCCGTCGGCACCGATGAACAACTGGTCGAAATCGTAGGAACGCAGGACCTGCTCAGCCACCTGCCCCTGGAAGGACTCGGAATGAGGGTCCCAAGTGCCTCCGGTCATCAACAGCACCGGTTCGTGCTCCAGCTCGCTCAAGGCATTGGCTACATGCAGGGAGTTGGTCATCACCACCAGGCCCGGCTGCTGGCCGAGCTGAGGAATCATGGCCGCCGTGGTGCTGCCGCTGTCGATGATGATGCGCGCATGTTCGCGGATCCGCTGCACAGCGGCCCCGGCAATGGCTTGTTTGTACTTGGAAACGGTTTGCCCGTTATCGGCCACCAACTCCTGCGGCATGGGAACCGCGCCACCGTAACGGCGCAGCAGCAGACCATTGGTTTCCAGGGCGGCGAGGTCCTTGCGAATCGTAACTTCCGAGGTTTCGAAGCGTTTGGCCAGCTCATCCACACTGACTTCGCCCTGCTCTTGGAGCAGCGCTAGGATGTTGTGGCGGCGTTGTGGCGTGTTGCGCTTCGACATGATGGCTTAAGTTTCGATTCGAAAGATAACGTAAGCAATCAAAACCTATTGTGGAGAAGTCGTCAAGGCGCAAGGAGAAAAATTCAGAAAGGAGATTCCCTAGGGATTTAGGCTGGGCACAGAACTCAAGTACACCTAGAACCCCTGTGGGAGCGGGCTTGCCGCGAAAGCGGCGGCACATTCAGCATCAATGTAGCTGAACCACCGCATTCGCGAGCAAGCCCGCTCCCACAGGACAGCTGTGGATAACTTTAAGGCTTCTTGATCTTCACAGGCCGCTTCCAGCCGTCGATGTTGCGTTGACGGGCGCGGGCCACGGCGAGTTGCGACTTATCCACATCCTGATTAATAGTCGAACCTGCCGCCGTGTTTGAGCCATCACCGATGGTCACGGGCGCAACCAGCGAGTTATTGGAACCGATGAACACGTCTTCACCAATGGTCGTCTGGTACTTGTTGGCCCCATCGTAGTTACAAGTGATGGTTCCGGCACCAATGTTGGTGCGGGCGCCGATTTCAGCGTCGCCCAGGTAAGTCAGGTGGCCGGCCTTGGCACCTTCGCCCATATGAGCATTCTTCAGCTCGACGAAGTTACCCACATGGGCCCGAGCCTCCAGCACAGTGCCGGGACGCAGGCGCGCGAATGGGCCGGCATCGCTGCCCTCGCCCATGATCGCGCCTTCGAGGTGACTGTTGGCCTTGATCACCACGCCTTTGCGCAAGGTGCAGTCCTTGATCACGCAGTTCGGGCCGATGGCCACATCGTCTTCAATGACTACCTTGCCTTCAAGGATGACATTGATGTCGATGACCACGTCGCGCCCCACGCTGACCTCACCGCGTACGTCGAAACGGGCCGGATCGCGCAAAGTCACGCCCTGCGCCATCAGGCGGCGAGCGGCCCGCAGTTGATAGTGGCGCTCCAACTCGGCCAGTTGCCGACGGTCATTGGCGCCCTGCACTTCCATGGCGTCCAGCGGTTGCTCGGTGGCGACGACCAGGCCGTCGCTGACAGCCATGGCGATAACGTCGGTCAGGTAATACTCGCCCTGTGCGTTGTTGTTGGACAAGCGACTCATCCAGGCGCCCAGGTGTTCAGCCGGTACCGCCAGAATCCCGGTGTTGCCCTCAGTGATAGCGCGCTGCGCTTCGTTGGCGTCCTTCTGCTCGACAATCGCTGTTACCTGACCATCGGCGTTACGCACGATGCGGCCATAACCGGTGGGGTCGTCCAGCTCGACCGTCAACAGACCCAGCTGTTGCGGCGCAACATGCTTGAGCAGGCGCTGCAAGGTCTCGACTTCAATCAGCGGCACATCACCATAGAGAATCAATACGGTATCCGCCGTAATGAACGGCACGGCTTGGGCCACGGCATGACCGGTGCCCAGTTGTTTGTCCTGCAGGACGAAATTCAAGTCGTCTGCCGCCAAGCGCTCACGAACCGCATCGGCGCCGTGGCCGATTACCACATGGATGCGCTGTGGATCAAGTTGCCGGGCGCTGTGGATAACATGGCCGAGCATGGAATTGCCGGCTACCGGGTGCAAGACCTTGGGTAACGCCGAACGCATGCGGGTGCCTTGACCGGCCGCGAGGATAACGATTTCAAGAGACATGACTGCTACCAATCCTGGGTGGTCAGCGGCTGCGACCAGATGAAGGGTGTCGGGAAAAGAAAAAAGGGTAGCCGAGGCTACCCTTTTTAATCAATCGCACAGAAAGCAGACGGCTTAGCCGCCGAACTTCTTGCGGATCTGCTGGACGGTACGCAGCTGGGCTGCGGCCTCGGCCAGACGTGCGGCAGCAGAACCGTAGTCGAAGTCCGCGCCTTTTTCGTGCAGAGCCTTCTCGGCGGCCTTGACGGCCTCCAGAGCGGAGGCTTCGTCCAGGTCGGCAGCACGTTGCACGGTGTCGGCAAGAACCTTGACCATGTTCGGCTGAACCTCGAGGAAACCACCGGAGATGTAGAACACCTCCCTTTCCCCGCCCTGCTTGGTCAGAGTAATCGGACCTGGCTTCAAGCTGGTGATCAGCGGTGCGTGACCCAGGGCGATACCAAGATCACCCAGCTCACCGTGCGCAACCACAAACTCGACCAGACCGGAGAAAATTTCCCCTTCCGCACTGACGATATCGCAATGGACTGTCATAGCCATCTGATTGCCTCAACCTAAATTAGCGCCCGTTGCCGGGCGCCGGGATTACAGTTTCTTGGCTTTCTCGATCGCTTCTTCGATGCCGCCGACCATGTAGAACGCTTGTTCTGGCAGGTGGTCGTAGTCACCGTTGAGGATGCCTTTGAAGCCAGCAATGGTGTCTTTCAGGGAAACGTATTTACCCGAGGCACCGGTGAAGACTTCAGCCACGAAGAACGGCTGCGACAAGAAACGCTGGATCTTACGAGCACGGTTTACCAACTGCTTGTCGGCTTCCGACAGCTCGTCCATACCCAGGATCGCGATGATGTCCTTCAGTTCCTTGTAACGCTGCAGCACGTACTGAACGCCGCGAGCGGTGTCGTAGTGCTCCTGGCCGATCACGTTCGGGTCCAGCTGGCGCGAAGTCGAATCCAGTGGGTCTACCGCTGGGTAGATACCCAGGGAAGCGATGTCACGGGACAGAACGACGGTGGCGTCCAAGTGGGCGAAGGTGGTCGCTGGCGACGGGTCGGTCAAGTCGTCCGCTGGTACGTATACCGCTTGGATCGAGGTGATCGAGCCTTGCTTGGTCGAAGTGATGCGCTCTTGCAGCACGCCCATCTCTTCAGCCAGGGTCGGCTGGTAACCTACTGCCGAAGGCATACGGCCCAGCAGTGCGGATACTTCGGTACCGGCCAGGGTGTAACGGTAGATGTTGTCGACGAACAGCAGTACGTCGTTACCTTCGTCACGGAATTTCTCGGCCATGGTCAGGCCGGTCAGTGCTACGCGCAGACGGTTTCCCGGCGGCTCGTTCATCTGGCCGTATACCAGTGCCACTTTGTCCAGAACGTTGGAATCCTTCATCTCGTGGTAGAAGTCGTTACCCTCACGAGTACGCTCACCCACACCGGCGAACACGGAATAACCGCTGTGCTCGATGGCGATGTTACGGATCAGCTCCATCATGTTTACGGTCTTGCCTACACCGGCACCACCGAACAGACCGACTTTACCGCCCTTGGCGAACGGGCAAACCAGGTCGATAACCTTGATGCCTGTTTCCAGCAGTTCGTTGCCACCCGCCTGCTCAGCGAAGGTTGGCGCAGGACGGTGAATGCCCCAGCGCTCTTCGGTGTCGATCGGGCCAGCTTCGTCGATCGGGTTGCCCAGTACGTCCATGATCCGGCCCAGGGTCGCTTTACCGACCGGTACGGAGATGGCTGCGCCAGTGTTGTTGACGTCCAGACCGCGCTTCAAGCCTTCGGTGGAGCCCATCGCAATGGTACGAACCACGCCGTCGCCCAGCTGCTGCTGAACTTCCAGGGTGGTTTCGGCGCCTTGAACTTTCAAGGCGTCGTAGATGCTCGGTACGCTGTCGCGTGGGAATTCCACGTCGATAACGGCGCCGATGATTTGAACGATACGTCCGCTACTCATAGCTGGATCCTCTGAATATTTGAACCGTTAAACCGCGGCAGCGCCGCCGACGATTTCCGAGATCTCTTGGGTGATCGCAGCCTGACGCGCCTTGTTGTAGATCAGCTGCAAATCGCTGATCAAATCACCGGCGTTGTCGGTAGCGTTCTTCATCGCGATCATCCGCGCCGCTTGTTCAGCTGCGTTGTTCTCGACCACCGCCTGGTAGACCTGCGACTCCACGTAGCGGACCATCAAGCCGTCAAGCAGCTCCTTGGCATCCGGTTCGTAGAGATAGTCCCAGTGGTGCTTGAGTTCCTGTTCCGGGGTTGCCACCAGTGGAATCAACTGCTCCACGGTTGGCTGTTGCGTCATGGTGTTGATGAACTTGTTGGATACCACGGACAGGCGGTCGATCCGGCCTTCCAGGTAAGCATCCAGCATCACCTTGACGCTGCCGATCAGGTCATTGATCGACGGTTCTTCACCCAGGTGGCTGATAGCGGCGACGACGTTACCGCCGAAGTTGCGGAAGAAAGCCGCACCCTTGCTACCAACTACACACAGATCGATCTCGACGCCTTGTTCGCGGTTTACCGCCATGTCCTTGACCAGAGCCTTGAACAGGTTGGTGTTCAAGCCACCGCACAAACCACGGTCACTGCTCACCACGACGTAACCGACGCGCTTGATGGCGCGGTCGATCATGAACGGATGGCGATATTCCGGGTTGGCGTTGGCCAGATGACCAATCACCTGGCGGATGCGCTCCGCGTAAGGACGGCTAGCAGCCATGCGCATTTGTGCCTTGCGCATTTTGCTGACCGCCACTTTTTCCATGGCGCTGGTAATCTTTTGCGTGCTTTTGATGCTCGCAATCTTACTGCGAATCTCTTTTGCGCCTGCCATGTAACACCTATCAGGTTAGCAAGCGGGAGCCTTGCGGCTCCCGCTGCGGCTTACCAGGTTTGGGTGGCCTTGAACTTCTCGATACCAGCCTTGAGGCCAGCGTCGATTTCGTCATTGAAGTCACCCTTCACGTTGATCTTCGCCATCAAATCGGCGTGATCGCGGTTGAAGAAAGCAATCAGCGCTTGTTCGAAGCTGCCGATCTTGGCGATTTCAATGTCAGTCAGGAACCCACGCTCAGCGGCATACAGCGACAGCGCCATGTCAGCGATCGACATCGGTGCGTATTGCTTCTGCTTCATCAGCTCGGTAACGCGCTGACCATGCTCAAGTTGCTTACGGGTCGCTTCGTCCAGGTCAGAAGCGAACTGGGCGAATGCTGCCAGTTCACGGTACTGGGCCAGGGCGGTACGGATACCACCGGACAGCTTCTTGATGATCTTGGTCTGAGCGGCACCACCCACACGGGATACCGAAACACCGGCGTTCACAGCAGGACGGATGCCCGAGTTGAACATGGCCGATTCCAGGAAGATCTGACCGTCGGTGATGGAAATCACGTTGGTCGGAACGAACGCGGAAACGTCGCCAGCCTGGGTTTCGATGATCGGCAGAGCGGTCAGGGAACCGGTCTTGCCAGTCACTGCGCCGTTGGTGAACTTCTCTACGTATTCTTCCGAAACGCGCGATGCGCGCTCCAGCAGACGGGAGTGGAGATAGAACACGTCGCCTGGGTAGGCTTCACGGCCTGGTGGACGGCGCAGCAGCAGGGAAATCTGGCGGTAAGCCACTGCTTGCTTGGACAGATCGTCATAAACGATCAGCGCGTCTTCACCGCGGTCGCGGAAGTATTCGCCCATGGTGCAACCGGAGTACGGTGCCAGGAACTGCAGCGCGGCCGATTCGGAGGCACTGGCAGCAACGATGATGGTGTTAGCCAGTGCACCGTTTTCTTCCAGCTTGCGAACAACGTTGGCAATGGTCGATTGCTTCTGACCGATTGCCACGTAGACGCAGAAAATGCCGCTGTTTTTCTGGTTGATGATCGCGTCGATCGCCAGAGCGGTCTTACCGATCTGACGGTCACCGATGATCAGCTCGCGCTGGCCACGGCCGACAGGAATCATGGCATCGACAGCCTTGTAGCCAGTCTGTACAGGCTGGTCTACCGACTTACGCCAGATCACGCCTGGAGCAACTTTCTCGACCGCGTCGGTCTCGGTGTTGTTCAGCGGACCTTTGCCGTCAACAGGGTTACCCAATGCGTCGACTACGCGACCCAGCAGTTCCTTACCCACTGGAACCTCGAGGATGCGGCCGGTGCACTTGGCGCTCATGCCTTCAGCCAGACTCGTGTACGCGCCCAATACAACGGCACCTACAGAGTCTTGCTCCAGGTTGAGGGCCATACCGTAGACGCCGCCCGGAAACTCGATCATCTCGCCGTACATGACGTCGGCCAGACCGTGAATCCGCACGATGCCGTCAGATACGCTGACGACAGTGCCTTCGTTACGGGCTTGGGAGGTCACATCGAGCTTATCGATGCGGCCCTTGATAATTTCACTTATTTCGGAAGGATTGAGTTGCTGCATTGCTCTGCTGCCCCTTCAAACTCAAGATTTCAATGCTTCGGCAAGTTTCGCGATTTTGCCGCGAATCGAGCCATCGATAACCAGGTCGCCGGCGCGGATTACAACGCCCCCTATCAGGGACTTGTCTTCCTCGACTTGCAGGCGCACTTCCCGGTTGAGTCGTGCACTGAGAACCTTGGCGAGTTTGTCTTGCTGTTCTTGGTTCAATGCAAAAGCACTGGTTACTTCCACGTCTACCGATTTCTCTTGCTCGGCCTTGTACAGGTCGAAAAGAGCGGCGATCTCCGGCAAAAGCGGGAGACGGTCGTTTTCGGCAACGACGTGAATGAAATTCTGTGCCTTGGCATCGAACTTGTCGCCGCACACGTCAATGAACGTGGCGGCCTTTTCTGCGCTCGTCAGTCGCGGGGCCTTGAGCACGCGCTGCATGGTGTCGTCTTGCGACACCGCTGCTGCCAGGCCGAGCATGGCTGACCAATTGGCCAGTTGCTGGTGGGCCTGAGCGTGCTCGAAGGCCGCCTTAGCGTAAGGTCGGGCCAACGTGGTCAGTTCTGCCATGATCGCCCTCGCTTAGATTTCAGCAGCCAGTTGGTTTACCAGCTCTGCGTGCGCGTTTTGATCGATTGTGGCACCCAGGATCTTCGAAGCACCGCCAACGGCCAGAGCACCCACTTGGGCACGCAGCGCGTCTTTGACACTGTTGAGTTCCTGTTCGATCTCGGCTTGAGCCTGAGCCTTCACACGGTCAGCTTCGACGCGAGCCTGTTCACGGGCTTCGTCGACAATCTGGGTACCGCGTTTCTTGGCTTGCTCGATGATTTCAGCTGCTTGAGCCTTCGCTTCGCGCAGTTGCTGACCCACTTTCTCATGGGCCAACTCCAGGTCGCGAGCTGCACGGCTGGCAGCGTCCAGACCATCAGCGATCTTCTTTTGACGTTCGTGCAATGCCGCAATGACCGGAGGCCATACGAACTTCATGCAGAACAGTACAAAAATCAGGAACGCAACGGACTGGCCAATCAGGGTCGCATTAATGTTCACGCCAACACCTCGCAGTTACGTTGTCCATCACACCAATCTACTCGAGACATCCGAGTAATTAGCCAGCGATTTGACCAACGAACGGGTTCGCAAAGGTGAAGAACAGCGCGATACCAACACCGATCATGGTCACGGCGTCGAGCAGACCGGCCACGATGAACATTTTGACTTGCAGCATTGGAACCATCTCTGGCTGACGCGCTGCGCCTTCCAGGAACTTGCCGCCCAACAAGCCGAAACCAATTGCGGTACCCAGTGCGCCCAGGCCGATCAACAGTGCAACAGCGATAGCGGTTAGACCAACTACAGTTTCCATCTTTCCTCCCGACTTTTACGTCGTATGGTTTAGGTTTTTTAGATTAAAGCGGTAAAACAAATCGTTTCATCAGCCCTGGTCGGGCTCCTTCCCGTTTGACCGGGAAGGACATCAGACTAGTCGAGACTGGCCTTAATGGTTTTCTTCGTGCGCCATCGACAGGTAGACGATGGTCAGCATCATGAAGATGAACGCCTGCAGGGTGATGATCAGGATGTGGAACACAGCCCACGCCCATTGCAGGACCACGCCCAGGCCACTGAGCCACAGCAGGCCGCTGCCGAACATCACGGCGATCAGGATGAACACCAGCTCGCCGGCATACATGTTGCCGAACAGACGCAGTGCCAGAGAGATTGGCTTGGCAATCAGGGTCACGAATTCCAGCAGGAAGTTCACTGGGATCAGCAGGGCCTGAACGAGGATGTTCTTGCTGCCGAACGGGTGCAGGGTCAGTTCGCCGATGAAGCCGCCGATGCCCTTGACCTTGATGCTATAGAAAATGATCAGTGCGAAAACCGAGAACGCCATGCCCAGGGTCGCGTTCGGGTCGGTGGTCGACACGGCGCGGAACGGGATGTGGTGGTCACCGGAGATGAGGATGGCCAGCTGAGGAATCCAGTCGACCGGTACCAGGTCGACGGCGTTCATCAGGAACACCCACACGAAGATGGTCAGTGCCAGCGGCGCGATGACCGGGCTGCGGCCATGGAAGCTGTCTTTCACGCTGCCATCGACGAATTCGACCAGTACTTCAACGAAGTTCTGCAGTGCACCGGGCTGACCGGAAGTCGCTTTCTTGGCCGCCATGCGGAAAAGAAGCACGAAGATCAGACCCAGTGCGACCGACCAGCCGAGGGTATCGACGTGGAAAGCCCAGAAACCCATTTCCTTGGCTTCTGCAGCGGAGTGGGCAAAGCCCCAGCCGCCGTTGGGTAGCTGACCGAAAGTCAGGTTCTGCAAGTGGTGCTGGATATAGCCCGAAGCGGTTGTCTCTGCCATGGTTGCCTCAAACGCCCTAAGGTCTCGAAAGTCTTGTTCTCATTAGCAGGGGGGAAAACCAGCTGACCAGTTGGGTCAGCACGAAGACGCCGAATACAGCCAGCGGCGCCAATGGCTTCACACCTGCGAACGTCAGTGCAAACAGCACTGCCGTCAAAATCAATTTCCCCGCTTCCCCGGCATAAAACGACCGGACGATAGCCTGGGCTGCTCGGGCGCCGGAAAACCGAAAGGCCCTGTGAGCGAAATAAATATTGGGGAGCAAGGCTATCAGGCCTCCGCAAAGACCTGAGTATCCGGCGACGACTCCTTTCCATTGCCAGAGCGCCAATGTGGCGATCAGTACAACGGCGAATTGGGCCATCAAAACCGGGAAAACTGCCAGGCGATGAAACGGCAAGCGGTTTGGCGTGCGGGTTTCCATCGCTTTTACTCTCCAGTGGTCGGCTGCCATGATTCAATAACTTGGCATAATTTGTGCCGACAAAATGCGCGCAGAGTATAGGGGCGGTTCTGCCCCTATTCAACCTTCGGGTAGTGATTTCCGACTGCGCGCTACAAGAGCAATTGTTTCAGCGAATGTGTGCAAGGACACCCTGCAACTCATCGAGGGAGTTATAGCCAATCACCAGTTGCCCTTTGCCCTTCTTGCCGTGGCGAATCTGCACCGCAGAGCCCAGGCGCTCGGCCAGGCGCTGTTCCAGGCGAGCGATATCAGGATCGGTTTTGGGGGCTTCCACTGGGGCCGGTTTGCCGCTCAGCCACTGACGAACCAGTGCCTCGGTTTGGCGCACGGTGAGGCCCCGTGCGACAACATGTCGCGCCCCTTCAACCTGTTGATTTTCCGGCAAACCAAGCAATGCCCGGGCATGACCCATTTCCAGATCGCCATGGGACAGCATGGTCTTGATGACTTCCGGCAACGCAATCAGGCGCAATAGGTTGGCCACGGTCACGCGGGACTTGCCCACCGCCTCGGCAACTTGTTGCTGGGTCAGCTGGAATTCCTGTTGCAGACGTTGCAGCGCCACTGCCTCTTCGATCGGGTTGAGGTCTTCGCGCTGGATGTTCTCGATCAGCGCCATGGCGATGGCGGTTTCGTCCGGGACGTCGCGGACCATCGCCGGAATGGTTTCCTGGCCGGCCTGCTGGCTGGCGCGCCAGCGACGTTCACCGGCAATGATTTCGAAGCGCCCGTTGGCGATCGGTCGCACCACGATCGGCTGCATCACGCCCTGGCTCTTGATCGACTGTGCCAGTTCTTCCAGCGCCTGCGGGTCCATGTCCCGGCGTGGCTGGTATTTGCCGCGCTGGATCAGGTCCAGCGGCAGGTGTTGCAGCTCACGCTGATCGGCCTGTACCGCCTGTTCTTCAAGCGAGCTGACAGTCGGACCGCTGAGCAATGCATCCAGTCCACGTCCGAGACCTCGTTTCTTGACGGCCATGGGGTTTCCTTAAGTTGGCTGGGCTGCAGCTGTGCGTGGGTTACGGCGCTGACGACGAACCATCTCGCCCGCCAGGGCCAGGTAGGCCAGTGCACCACGGGATTGTTTGTCGTAGGCCAAGGCCGGCATGCCGTAGCTTGGCGCTTCGGCCAGGCGGATGTTACGCGGAATGACCGTGTCGTAGAGCTGCTCGCCAAAATGTTCCTTGAGCTGGGCCGACACGTCATTCATCAGGCTCAGGCGCGGGTCGTACATGGTCCGCAACAGGCCTTCGACTTTCAGCTCGGGGTTCAGCAGCTCGGCGATGCGCTTGATGTTATCCACAAGGTCGCTCAAGCCTTCCAATGCGAAGTATTCGCATTGCATGGGGATAATTACCCCATCGGCGGCCACCAGGGCGTTGAGCGTCAGCATCGACAGCGACGGAGGGCAGTCGATCAGGATGTAGTCGTAGTTTTCCCGGATCGGCGCCAAGGCACTGCGCAGGCGGCTTTCCTTCATCTGCATTTCCAGCAGGACCACTTCGGCCGCCGTCAGATCACGGTTGGCCGGCAGCAGTTGATAACCGCCGTGTTCGGAGAAATGCATGGCCTGACCCAGATCGCATTCACCGATCAGTACGTCGTAGATGGAGTTTTCCAGGCCATGTTTATCCACACCGCTACCCATGGTGGCGTTGCCCTGTGGATCGAGATCGATCAACAGCACCCGACGCTTGGTCGCGACCAGGGATGCTGCGAGGTTGATACAGGTGGTGGTCTTGCCCACGCCACCCTTCTGGTTCGCTATCGCGAATACCTTAGCCATTCTTGCTTGTGTTCCCAATCATGCCGTGCGGCGCAGTATCAGCAGATGGCGTTGGCCTTGGCAACCGGGTACGGCCAAGGCGTGTTCGCTATCGAGGTGGAAGTCTGCCGGCAATGCTACCAGCTCATCGGCCGGATGAACGCCCTTCATTGCCAGCCAGCGCGTGTCGGTGTCGCCCAAGTGGCGTGTCCAGTTGCTAAAATTCTCCATGCTGCTGAATGCCCTGGAGATAATCCCGTTGAACGGCTGCGCAGGCTGGAACGCTTCGACACGGCTGTGGATAACTTGCAGGTTATCCAGTTTGAGTTCGAGTTTGACCTGGGTCAGGAACCGGGTTTTCTTGCCGTTGCTGTCCAGGCAGGTCACTTGCGACTCAGGAAACAGGATTGCCAGTGGGATTCCCGGCATGCCCCCGCCACTGCCCACATCCAGCCAGCGACCGTTTTCGATGAAAGACATGACGCTCAAACTGTCGAGCAGATGCCGGGAAACCATTTCATCTGGATCGCGCACGGCGGTCAGGTTGTATGCCTTGTTCCATTTGATCAACAAGGCCAGATAGCCCAGCAATTGCCCATGCTGGGCTTCACTCAGGCTGACGCCGAGTTGGCGGGCGCCTGTGGATAACTCTTCGGCGTGTTGCGAGGTGACCATCGAACTCAAGCGCTTTGCTCCAACTGACGGCCCGCGCCGCGTTTTTTCAAATGGATCATTAACAGCGAAATGGCCGCCGGGGTTACGCCAGGGATACGCGAAGCCTGGCCCAAGGTTTCTGGGCGCGTCGCTCCGAGCTTGCTCTGGATTTCTTTCGACAATCCGGAAATGCCGGTGTAATCGATATCCACAGGCAGCTTGGTGTCTTCGCTGGCGCGCAGACGGGCGATTTCATCCTGCTGGCGATCAATGTAGCCGGCGTATTTGGTCTTGATCTCGACCTGCTCGGCCACTTGCGGATCTTCCGCGCCCTGGCCGGTGACTTCCACTAGCCCGACGTAATCGATTTCCGGACGGCTCAACAGGTTGAGCAGGTTGTATTCGTGAGTCAGCGGCGTGCCGAATTTGGCTGCAATGGCATCGCCCTGCTCGGTACCGGGACGAACCCAGGTGCTTTTCAGGCGTTGTTCTTCCAGCTCGATGCTCTCGCGTTTCTTGCAGAATGCTGCCCAGCGCACGTCATCGACCAACCCCAGCTCACGACCTTTTTCGGTCAGGCGCAGGTCGGCGTTGTCTTCGCGCAGGATCAGGCGATATTCGGCGCGGGACGTGAACATCCGATACGGTTCCTGGGTACCCAGGGTAATCAGATCATCCACAAGCACACCGATGTATGCCTCATCGCGACGCGGGCACCAGCTGTCTTTGCCCTGGGCGCGAAGTGCGGCATTGGCGCCGGCCAACAGGCCCTGGGCACCGGCTTCTTCGTAACCTGTGGTGCCGTTGATTTGCCCAGCAAAGAACAAGCCGCCGATGACTTTGGTTTCCAGACTGTATTTCAGGTCACGCGGGTCGAAATAATCGTACTCGATGGCGTAGCCCGGTCGAACGATGTGGGCGTTTTCCATGCCGCGAATCGACTGCACGATTTGCAGTTGCACGTCGAACGGCAAGGAGGTGGAAATCCCGTTCGGGTACAGCTCATGTGTCGTCAGGCCTTCGGGCTCGATGAAGACCTGGTGGCTTTCCTTGTCGGCAAACCGATGAATCTTGTCTTCGATCGAAGGGCAATAACGCGGGCCGATACCCTCGATGACGCCGGAATACATCGGCGAACGATCCAGGTTAGCGGCAATGATTTCGTGGGTACGGGCGTTTGTATGGGTAATCCAGCAGCTCACCTGTCTCGGGTGCTGCTCCTTGGAGCCCATGAACGACATCACCGGAATCGGCGTATCGCCTGGCTGCTCGGACATCACCGAGAAATCCACGGAGCGACCATCGATACGCGGCGGGGTACCGGTTTTCAGGCGACCGACACGCAGCGGCAATTCACGCAGGCGCTGGGCCAGGGCAATCGATGGCGGATCGCCGGCGCGGCCGCCGGAATAGTTCTGCATGCCAATGTGGATAAGTCCACCGAGGAAGGTGCCGGTGGTCAGCACCACGGAATCGGCGAAAAACCGCAGGCCCATTTGTGTGACGACACCGCGGACCTGCTCCTGCTCGACAATCAGGTCATCGGCTGCCTGTTGAAATATCCACAGGTTCGGCTGGTTTTCCAGGATCTCGCGAACCGCGGCCTTGTACAGGACGCGGTCGGCCTGGGCGCGGGTGGCGCGCACGGCTGGGCCTTTGCGGCTGTTCAATACGCGGAATTGGATGCCGCCCTTATCGGTGGCCATGGCCATTGCGCCACCGAGGGCATCGATTTCCTTGACCAGATGGCTTTTACCGATGCCACCAATGGCGGGGTTGCAACTCATGGCGCCGAGGGTTTCCACGTTATGCGTCAGCAACAGGGTCTTTGCTCCCATGCGTGCTGATGCAAGTGCTGCCTCGGTACCGGCATGACCGCCGCCGATGACGATCACTTCAAAACGGGAAGGGAAATCCACCACGCACCTCGTGCCTGCTTAATTCAGGTAATTCGGGAATTAGGTTTTGGGTTCGGCCCTGGGTGTCTTTCGAGCCAGGTCGGCAAGTATAGGGACTTCGCCCCTCCTAAAGAACCCTTTGGACAAAATTTAACCAGCTGTGGAGAACTCGCGGTTAAAAAAATAAAAAAGAAAGAAATTTATAAA